>CANFNA010000116.1 GCA_947448395.1 Chthoniobacteraceae bacterium | reverse complement strand
GCCTCTCGATGGAGCTGGACGCCGCAGCCTGTACATCTCCATCAAGCGAAACTTCCTCTCGCCCATGATGCTGGCCTTCGACATGCCAATTCCCTTCCAGTGCGTCGGAAAACGCAACGTATCCAACGTGCCCGCCCAATCCCTCGTCTTAATGAATGATCCTTTCGTGGTGGAACAGGCAGCGCTGCTCTCTAAGAACCTTCCCTCTGCGGCTTCGCCAGAACAACGCATCCGAACGCTCTATCTCAAATCCCTAGGCCGCGAACCAATTGCCTCCGAATTAGCCGACGCCCTCTCCTTCGTTGTGGAATCCAGCTCGGATTCACCAGAAGCCGTTTGGGCAGATCTTTGCCACGTGCTCTTCAACACCAAGGAGTTCATTCATCTCAACTAAGCCAATTCGCTATGCACTTCTCCGATTCAGGAATTCCGCAGCGCCTCTCCCGACGCGCCATGCTTTCCCAGTGCGCCGCCGGATTCGGCTCCTTGGCCCTCACATCCCTTCTCGCGGAAAAGTCCTACGGATCGATCGTCTCCGCCCATTCTCCGCTGACTCCAAAACCCACCCATTTTCCGGCAAAAATCCGCAACGTGATTTTCCTCTACATGGACGGAGGCCCATCGCAAGTGGACACCTTCGATCCAAAGCCTCGCCTCAGCGCAGAGGACGGAAAGCCGTTTGGAATGAAGATGGAACCGACCCAGTTCAACAACAACGGCAATACGCTCGGGTCGCCATGGGAATTTACGCACCATGGAAAAAGCGGCCTGCCCGTGAGCAGCCTGTTTCCATGCATCGCTCAATGCGTTGATGACCTCGCCATCATCCGCTCGATGACAAGTGAGTTCTCCGAACACACCAACGCCAATTATTTCCTCCACACCGGCAGCGGACTTCAGGGTCGCCCGAGCATGGGCGCTTGGACCGGTTACGGCCTTGGCAGCGAAAGCCTAGACCTACCGGGATTCGTGGTGCTCAACGGTGGACTCATCCCGCCGGGCGGTCTCGACAATTTTAACAGCGGTTTCCTGCCCGCCTCCTATCAGGGATCGATTTTTAAAGCGGGCGCCAATGCCGTTGCCAACATCAACCGGACCGAGGCCTCGCCAGATCTTCAAAAGCGAAAACTCGATCTCGTTCGAAAACTCGACCAAGGCCTCATCCACCGCGTCGGCCAGATCGACCAACTCGAAAGCTCCATCGCAAACGCTGAACTCGCCTTCCGCATGCAGTCCGCCGTTCCCGAATTGCTGGACGACTCCCAAGAATCCTCCGCCACCAAACGTCTCTACGGATTCGAGGCCGATCTCCCGCAAACTCGCACATACGCTGCACAATGCCTTCTCGCGCGTCGCCTCATCGAACGCGGCGTGCGTTTCGTCGAAATCACCTGCCCAAGCGGTGGAGGCGATCGGTGGGATCAACACTCCAAACTCCGCGAGGGCCACGAAAAAAACGCACGCTTCGTAGATCAACCCATCGCAGCGCTCCTCAAAGATCTCAAATCGCGAGGCCTCTGGGAAAGCACCCTCGTCGTTTGGGGCGGGGAGTTCGGGCGTACCCCATTCGCTCAAGGCAAAGACGGACGTGACCACAACCCTTTCGGATTCACCATGTGGATGGCCGGCGGCGGTGTCAAAGGTGGGGTCTCGTACGGGGCGACGGACGACTATGGATACAAGGTCGTCGATAAACCGGTCAGCATCCACGACCTCCACGCCACCATGCTCCATCTCTTGGGCATCGATCATACCAAACTCACCTTCCGATTCAGCGGACGCGATATCCGACTAACCGACGTCTACGGCGAAATCATTCACGACATTCTGACGTAAAGGCTTTGCTCTTTTCCAAAGCGCACGGCGGAGTAGAGCTTGTCGTCTACCCCCTCAAAATGAACACCCCCCGCCACCCGCTCCTGCTTGGAGCAAGCTCCCTGCTCTGCTCCCTCCTCCTCCAAACCAGCCTCAGCGCAAAACCCGAGGCACTCGAAGTTTCCAAAGAAACCACTTCACTGCTTCCTGGAGGAAAAGAGGCCGACGCGATTATCGGTGACTTCCTCCTTCGAAACGACCGAATCGAAGCCGTCATCAGCGGCAATCTCCCTCTGCGCCGCGCCAATATGTCGACCTTTTACGGAGCCGACGGCATTACCCCAGGCTGCCTCTACGACCTGACACTGCGCGGTCAGAATAACGACCAAATCACCGTCTTCACCCCGGCTTTCCAACAGGGCCCCGTTTCATGGGTCCGGATCGTTCCACCGTCAGGCTCCGACTCGGAAGCCGCTGTCGAATGCGTCGTCACTGCAAACTCAAACGGAGGAATCTCGCGCCACCACATCTACACGTTACGCGATGGTTGGCAGGGGCTCAAAATCACCACGACCCTCAAAAACGAGTCATCCAAACCGCTCAAGACCTCATTCCAAGATCGCTGGACCAATTTCCTCAAAACGGGCTTTGCACCGGGGGGAATCCTTTGGGCTGATGCGGTTGATCCGGCTGATCGCTGCGGCTACGCGGTCGGCCCGCTTTCCGATCCGTCCAATGCCCTCAAACGCGCGCCGAGCGATCTTGCACCCGGCGAATCGGTGACTTACACCCGCTTTCTCGCGGTCGGAAATTCACCCGCCGAAGCCGTCGGCGTCGTCACTGCCCAACAAGGCGCATGCGCCACCCTCTCAGGATCCATCCTCGACTCGGAGGGAAAACCGGTCCGTGCCGCCTCGCTCCAAATCCGCCCGAAATTTTCCGTCACCGTTCCCACTCAGGCGACTCCCAGCTCTAAGGCTGGAACCAACAACCCAGACGCTCAGGGCCGATTGGCTGGCATTGCTTACCCAGATGACACCGGCCTATTCCAATCCCACCTCTCCCCCGGGCGGTATCAACTCACCGCAACAGCTCCAGGACGCCCCAACATTGAATTGGAAGTGGAGTGTAAGGAAGGAGCTTCCACTCGCGCTCAATTCAATCTCGCGCCTGCTGGACTGGTCGCTTTCGAGGTCACCGATGAGGCGGGCGTTTCCCTTCCGTGCAAAGCCCAGTTCCTCGCCTTGGATGGAACCGAACCGGTCAACCTCGGCCCTGATCAACGCGCTCACGGTTGCCGAGATCAGTACCATCACGAAAACGGGAAGTTTGAAGTCCCTATCCCTCCCGGGCGTTACCGCATCGTTGTTACCCGAGGCATCGAATACGCGCACCTCGAAAAAGAAGTGCTCATAGAGGCCGGAAAGACCACCCGCATCGCCGGAGTCCTCAAGCGTCTCGTCGACACACGCGGGTGGGTCAGCGCCGACTACCACAATCATTCCACGCCAAGCGGCGACAACGTTTGCGGCACCGCCGATCGTCTCATCAACCTCGCCGCGGAACACATCGAGTTCGCTCCTACCACCGAGCATAACCGCATCTTTGACTGGCGCGCAGACATCGAACGACTAGGCCTTTCGCCATTCCTGCAGACGGTCGTTGGAATCGAAAACACCGGCAACAAGGCGCACTTCAATGCGTTCCCATTCACCATCGTTCCATTTACTCAAGACAACGGCGCCCCAGTCTGGAATGCCGATCCACGCCTCACAGCAATCAACCTGCGCGAATGGCAGAAAATCGAGTCCGACCGCTGGGTGCAGATCAATCATCCGGACGTTTTCGCAAACTTCTTCGAAGACCGCGCCACCGGCGAACATGAAGCAGGGTACGCCGGTCTCGTCACCATGATCGACGGCTATGAAACCCAAAACGGACCAGGGACCGCACTGCTGGACGGCGTTCCGTTCTCCATCGCACGCGGAGCCTCAGGATCCAAGACCGTCAGTTGGAAGCGTGAATTCCTATGGCTCCAAATGCTCAACCAAGGACGGCGAACGGCGGCGATGGCGGTCGCAGACGCCCATTCCGTCTACGGAAACGGCGTGGGTTGCTGGCGCATGTACATGCCTTCGGCCTCGGATGAGCCTTCCAAAATTGACTGGCGTGAGAATGTGCGCTCCGCAAAAGCCGGTGTGTCTTATCTTACCAGCGGCCCATTCCTTCAGGTCACCACGGCCGATGGGGGGCGCCCGGGCTCCACAGTCCGTTCCAAAAACGGTTCCGTTTCTCTCCACATCCAAGTCCAGTGCACCGACTGGATCGACATCGATCGCGTTCAAATCCTTGTCAATGGACGGATGCCGACCGCTCTGAACTTCACCCGCCAATCCCATCCGGACTTCTTTCAAACCGGGGTCCTCAAGTTCGACCGCACCGTGTCCATTCCTCTGGAAAAAGATGCACACCTGATTGTGGTCGCGTGCGGAGAGCATTCCACCCTCCAAACTGGGTTTGGAACGAGCGCCTACGCCTCCATGAAGCCCTTTGCTTACCACAACCCGATCTACGTGGACGTCGATGGCAACGGGTTCCAGCCTAACGGAGATCTATTGGATTTCCCTTTGATTGGTAAAAAGATCTCCGCCGAAGAAGCGAGTTCCATGCTAGAGGCAGCAAAACCAAAAAAATAAACTCGCCCTCCTTTTCAATAAGGCAACACCCTCATTCAACAGACGTTTCAGGGGTCGTTCGCATTGAAAACCTTCATATGAATCGTATTTCTCGAAGATTCGCCTTTCCTCTTTATTTAACCTTCGTAACGATTACTGGTCTTTCAACCCAACTTCTTGTGGCCTCTGACTCTTACATTCAAAAATACCAGGGACAACGGTTATACTCTTGGGATGGCAGCCATCTTTCCCATTACCAAGGAAGCCGCCTTTACGAATGGGATGGCCATTACTTATCGCAATACCAAGGACGGAGAATCTTTGAATGGGATGGCCGCTATATCTCGCAATACCAAGGTCAACGCATTCTCGAAATAGACGGGAGACGTATCAGCAAATATCAAGGAAGCCCCTTATTTGAATGGGACGGCGAACACCTCCAAAAGTACCAGGGAAACCGCCTATTTAGTGTAGACGGTTCTATTCCCCAAGTTCTATTGGCGCTCCTTGCCGCAGGGTATTTGTAAACAATGACTCCCCCAAAGAAGGGAATATCATTGCCCTTCCTTACTGACACCGCGCCCACTCAACGGGCCCCCATGTGATTTTTACCTGCCATGCCTCGCCCACTTGAGGTAGCTTCTCTCTCCCTATGGAGGCGATTTTTATGCCCCAGACAGTGCGAGGCTTCCGAGCTTGGTTTCCTGTCTTCACACTCACGACTCTTCTAGCGCTGACAACGGAGGCCTCCCGTTCGAAGGCAACTCCGATCCCAGACGTTCCCTCGGCACTCCTGCAGTCCCTCACAAAGGAGTCCCGTCCCGACTGGACACTGCTTTACCGAGACCCCGCTCCAACGAGCTTTCCGAGCCGGGCCCAAAACGCTCTCACGCTCGGCAGTCTTTATTGTGACGAACTTCTCGCCTCTTTGGCTGAAGATGCTCAGCAGGTGAAAAACCTCACCCGCGATCTAGTCGCCGTCGCTAAACCTCTGGGATTGGGCACTCCCTCACCCCAAAAAGATCCGCAAGTCGAACGTTTCGACAGAAGCAAAAGCCTCGGCGATTGTGCGGATCGAAAGGACTGGGAAGGCCTTCGAAAAGAACTCGAAGCATCTCAGGCGGCTGCCGAGGAAATGCTTCGCCAACACGAAGACCGAAACCTAGCGGAACTCGTTTCTCTCGGTGCTTGGCTTCGAGCCCAACAAGTTTTGACGTGGTTTCTTTTGCAAAATTATCAACCGGAAACCGCCGCCTTGCTCCGAGATAGTATCCAAAAACATGTCTTGGGACTCCGAAACTCTGACATCGGAAAACGGCCACAGGAAGATGTCACCCTCGCTCGAATCCAAACCCGGCTCCCTGAACTTGAAACGCTTTTAAGCGAGGCCCAGGAAGGTGCGGCTCTGGATACGTGCAAGGTCCTTAAAATTCTTTCCGCGATGCTGGACTCCGCTCCCGCCAGAAAATCCCTCACGCCAAACCCGTGCAAACTTGATTAACCGCAGAACCGATTCTAATCACACATACTCTTTCTTCTATGGACTTCGATCCGCTCTCTACCGCCGAAAAAGTGGGTGGCCCCCGCGTCAACCAGTTCTCCATCTTCCTAGCAAACAAGGTGGGAGCCCTGATGTCGGTAGTCACTCTGCTCAATAGCCATAACGTCCATGTGGTCGCCATCAGCGTCCAGGATTCTGCAGACACCGCCATCGTCCGCATCGTCGTCAGCGATCCGGAGAGCGTTCAGAATATCTTCACCGAACACGAAATTCCTTACGCAGTCTGCGAGCTGGTCGTCGTAGAACTCGTCGAAGGGGCCACCGAATTGGGTGAACTCCTCGCCGCACTCCTTGCCGCAGACGTCAATATTTTCGGGTCCTACGCTCTCCTGACTCGCCCTCGGGGCAGAACCGCTCTGGCTCTTCATGTCGAAGACAATGAATGCGCCACGGCCGTCCTCAGTAGCCACGGCTTCACCATCCTCGGCCAATCCGATATTTCGCGTTAAACGCGGTCCCACCACTCACCCGAGTCCTCCGCTCACTGCCCTCGGGGTTTCGGATTCCGCTTGTTCCGATTCCCTGAGGAACTTGAGGAACTATCTATCCGCCCTCGCTGAGCCTCTTTTTCGGAGCCGTGTGCATCAGCGTATGCGCCTCCTGCAGTACCTCTCCAATGCGACCCGCAAAACGATAGTCTCCAAGCGCCTTTTGCAGGGCTTGAACATTAGCATTCCCCGCATTGCTCCCGGGAAACCAATGCCCCGCGTTCCCCATCAGGTTGTAGCGCATCTTGCCCCACTCCACGAGATCCAACCCCTTGGCGTAAGTCCATAAGCGCAAAATCTCCTGTAAGTTCACTTCTCCAGGCAGGTCGACATACGCCGGCAATCCTTCCGACCAGTGAGCACACCATTCTGCTCCTAGTTTTCTCTCCATTTCCGCCCTCAATCGCGCCTCGATCGGAGTCACTTCCTGCACCGCGCTCTCATAATTCTCTAAAGCTCTCACGTGCTCGTCAAAATCCTCCGGCTTCGCCGCACCGACCGAAAGCGTGTGCACCTCGGGCCGCGACAAACACCACAAATCATTAAATATAATCGGAGAAAAAGGCGCGCAAAGCTCCACCAACCGAGAAGGCGGGGAATAAAGCATGCCGCCCTTATCGCTCGGACTGATAATGAACACCCCCATATCCCGCTGCCTCGCAGCGAGTACACTGCTCCAGTTCAATTCTCCCACAAAATACCAATGCAGATTCACGTAATCGAATCCGTCGGTCTCGATCGCCTTTAAAATCAAATCGTTGGTCGCATGCGTACTAAACCCAACATGCCGACACCGCCCCTCTTTTTGCAACTCTCGGGCCACTTCCAAACACCCCCCTTTTTTTATCGACCACTCCAACGTCTCTGCATTGTTAATCCCATGCAGCGATAGCAAATCCACGTAGTCCAACTTCAAATATCGCATCGATTGCTCAAAAGTGCGCCGGAACTCCTCCGGATCCGCCGTTGGAGCCACCTTCGTCTGAACAATCATTTTCTCACGCGGCAACCGCGGCAAAATCCAACCCAACTGCATCTCGCTCGAACCGTACCCTCGCGCCGTCTCGATATGATTGATGCCCAGCTCCAAAGCCCGCAACACCGTCGCCTCCAGATTGCGCTGTACCGCCTCCTCCACCTTCTCTGGCGCCACATCATCCCAACTCTGTTGAAAGCGCATGCCTCCGCATGAAAAAACTGGAATCTGAAGTTCGGTCTTCCCAAAGCGACGATATTTCATCCCCTTATTTTGAGCGCTCTCCCGCTCCACGCAACGCTCTTTCCCTTTCCACCAACCTCAACAAAATCCACACAATGACCCCATCCGATCGGCAATCCCGACTCGTCACGGAACTTCTGCGAATTGAGGACGCTCAAGAAAGACTTGCCTACGTCATGGACCGAGCAAAAAAAATCCGCCCTTTCTCCGAACACGAGCGAACCGAGGAACGCCGGATCAAATCATGTATCACCAAGGTCTGGCTGCACTCTCAACAACTCCCAAACGGGCTCTGCAAATTCGAAATCGATTCTGAATCCGCCATGGTTCGGGGCCTCGCAGCGCTGTTCGCCGAGGTCTATTCGGAAACACCTCCTCAAGATGCCTCCCAATTTAGATCCAACCTGCTCGAACTCGCGCGGTTAGACCGCATGATTACCCCAACTCGACAGCAAGGACTCCTCGAACTACAACAAGAAATGCGAAGCTTCGCAGCTTCGCATTCGTTCCCTGTCGTCCTGCCCCCTCTGGGTACTAGCGAGAAATGATTCGACGATCACCGTTGATCATCATGCGCACCCATTCCCCGATAAAGAAATTCTCGCCATGGTCGTTCTGCACCACCGACCACTGCTGCCCTGAACGAGTACGCACCGTAATCTCCACCCCTCTCGCATTACCCATGCTCTTTTCAGCCTGATTTCCCAGCAACCCGCCAGCCAGAGCCCCTCCAACCGCAGCCAACCCAGATGCCTTCCCCTGCCCAATCATCGAGCCCGCTATTCCCCCCGCAAGCGCCCCGCCAACCATCCCAACTCCAGAACCTTCCCCACGAATTCTAACAGGCCTCAACCCAATCACCTGCACCTGATAAACCTGCATCCCCTGTCCCCGCATCGATGCAGAATAAGAAGACGGTCCAAAATCATCCTGAACGCACCCAGGGGTGGCAAAACAAACGGCGGAAATAAGCAGTAGGGAGAAGAGGGATTTCATAGGACGCCCGATACTTTAGCGTCTTCTACTTTGGTTGGCAATCCACCCCCATATTCCCTTCAAAAACAAATCCCGCCCAGAGCCGATAGCCTCCATCATGATCCTCGAACTGCTCGAACTTCTTTTCACCCCCGCCTCGCCAACCGCTCGCTCCCTCGGATTCTTGAAGTCCGCCATCGAAGTCCGTTCCCGCTTTTCACGCTGCCGCAAGCAATGGCATCCCCATTTGCAAAAAACTAAGGCCCTCATTTTGGAAGCCGCTCGCCAATGCCCAAACCGCAGAAAAGTTGTTTTGCTCGGAGCCGGTCTGCTCCACGACATCCCACTCGCAGAATTAAGCGCCCAGTTCGAACGCGTGGTCCTCGTCGACATGGTCCACCTCCTCCCCAGCCGGTGGGCCGCACGGCGTTTCCCTAACGTTCACCGAATCTCTTGCGACATCACAGGCATCATGCACCTGCTCACCAACCTCGCAGAAAACATCGACACCCCACTCCCCACTTCGCATCCCGACCTCTTCCTCACAGACCCGGATCTCGACCTCACCGTCTCGGTCAACCTCCTCTCCCAACTCACCTGGATCCCATCCCTTTTGCTCGATGGAAAGCGGCCGGACTCCGTCCTAGAAGCTTTTTACAAACACCTCGTCCAATCTCATCTGGACTATCTGAGGAATCTTCCTGGGCACACCGCTCTGGTGACTGACGTTTCCTGGACACGCACACACAAGCTCACCGAAAAAGCAGAAACCTGGAATGTGATTCAGCAAATCCCACTCCCTAACCCAGAACCTCGCTGGCAATGGGACTGGCAAATTGCTCCAGCCCCAGAGCGCGAAGCGGATTTCGATTACAGCACCAGCGTGTCAGGATACCCTGATTGGAAAGCATCAATCCATTGCTCCCAAGCCTGAATCACAGGGTCTTCGGATTGCTCCCCACCACAGTTGGTGTACACCGATTT
>CANFNA010000115.1 GCA_947448395.1 Chthoniobacteraceae bacterium | reverse complement strand
GGGGGGGGATCCTTTTGTATTTGGGCGGGGCGGAGAAGAGGCTGAGGCGCTGGTGGAGGCAGGGCTCGCTTTCGAGATTGTTCCTGGAGTGACTTCCGCGATTGCCGCACCGGCTTATGCAGGGATTCCGGTGACACATCGGGATTGCACCTCATCCGTCACGATTTTCACGGGCCACGAAGATCCGACGAAGACGGAAAGCGCATTGGATTACGAGAGGATTGCGTCTCTTCCTGGAACGAAGGTGATGCTGATGGGGGTGGAAAGGATTGGGGCGATTACGACGACTTTGATGGAGAAAGGGATGGATGCCGGAACTCCTGTGGCTTTAACCCGATGGGGGACCACTGGAAGGCAGGAAACTTTGGAGGGAACGCTTGGAACCATTTCAAGCCGGGTGGAAGAAGCCGGATTCAAGGCGCCTGCGGTTGCTGTTTTTGGAGAAGTGGTGCGTTTGCGGGAAAAGCTTTCGTGGTTTGAGAAGCGTCCTTTGCGGGGGAAGCGAATTGTTGTGACGAGGACCCGTCAGCAAGCGGGGATACTTAGTGCTGGTCTTCGGGAATTGGGAGCGGATGTGTATGAGTTGCCGACGATCCGGATTGAGCCGCCCAAGGACCTCAAGGGTTTCGGCGAATTGGTGCAAGATGTGCACCAGTACGATTGGTTGGTGTTTACCAGTCCGAATGGGGTGAGCGCGTTTTTTGATTTGTTTTACAAGCTGTACTCCGATGCTCGCGCGTTGGGTGGGGTTCGTATCGCTGCCATAGGGCCGGCTACTTCACAGAAGGTGAAAGAATACCGGTTTGCCGTCGACCTGCAGCCCAAGGAATTTGTTGCGGAAGCGATTCTGGAAGCTTTTCAGAAGGAGATTGGGACGGTCGAAAATCAACGTTTTTTGCTAGCTAGGGCGGAGCAGGCGCGTGAATTGTTGCCGAAGGAACTCACGAAACTTGGGGCCATTGTGGATGAGGCGATTGCCTATCGCACGGTACCCGAGACGGAGGATATTTCGGGGGGGATGGCGAGGTTTCGTGCTGAGGGGGCGGACTTAATTACATTTACGAGCAGTTCGACGGCGGAAAACTTTATGGCGCTGAACCTCCCGCTTCCCGAGGGGTTGAAGACGGCGTCGATTGGGCCGATTACCTCACAGACCATGCGTACGCTTGGATTGTCGGTTGATATTGAAGCCAAGCAGTACGACATACCGGGGTTGAGAGCGGCCATTTGCGAACATTTTGGTGTTTAGGCATGGAGGCGGGTTGAACCAGTCTCATTCTTTTGGAGTGGAAAATAAGGGGTCGGTTGGATTGCTAGCTGTTCGCAAATCGGAGGTGGTTGTATAACTGGGGGATGAAGATTGGTTTTATTGGGTGCGGAAAAATGTCCTCGGCGCTTGTGAAGGGGCTTTTGCAAAAGGGCGTTGTTCGTCCCGAGCAGGTTTGGCTCAGCGATGCGGTTGGAACTGCCGTGGAGGGACTGGCGAAGGAAACTGGGGCGCACGCGATGGATCATAATTCCGAGGTGGTCCGTGAGAGCGAGGTGGTGGTTCTTTGTGTCAAACCGGGGGATGTTCAAAAGGCGTTGCAGGAGGTGAGTTCGGAATTGGGGGGGAAACTTTTGGTATCAATCGCGGCTGGGGTTTCTATAGCCACCTTGGAGGCGGCGGCGGGACCGACGGTGAAGGTGGTTCGGGTGATGCCCAACACCCCTGCGATGGTGCAGCAAGGGGCATCGGCTTATGCGCTTGGGACTTTGGGAAGTGAGGCAGAAGCGGGCCGGGTTGAGGAGATTTTCGGAGCGGTTGGCGTGGTTGGAAGGGTCAAAGAGTCCCTTTTGGATGCGGTGACCGGTTTGAGTGGAAGCGGGCCTGCTTACGTCTACTTGATGATCGAAGCGCTTGCTGATGGGGGGGTTTTAATGGGATTGCCCCGGGATTTGGCATTGAAGTTAGCAGCGCAAACGGTGACGGGAGCGGCGCAAATGGTCTTGGACACGGGGTTGCATCCAGCGGTTTTAAGGGATGCCGTAACGAGTCCTGGCGGGACAACGATTGCTGGGTTGGAGGTGATGGAAGCCGCTGGCGTGCGTTCTGGTTTAATGGGAGCGGTGCGCGCGTCTGCGGAGCGTTCCCGGGAGTTGGGTCGATCCTAGTTTAACTTTCTATAACTCAGGAAATGCGCCGCTCTGTTCTTTTCCTTTTTAGAGGGTTGTGCGCGGGATTAGTGAGTGGAGGGATTCTTTTCACAACGGGTTTCACCTCGGATCGGAAGGGGCAGCCTCTTCCGAAGGACGAGTCGGAACAATCCGCTGGGAGGTTGGTGGAAAAGAGCGGGGAGGCAGAGAAGGGGAAGGGCGGTGAGAATAACGCTGAGGGGGAGATTCAAAAATGGCTGAGGAAGGGGCGTTTGGCGCTTGGAACGAAAGATTTTGGAGAGGCCCGAGAGGCCTTTGAGAAGGTGCTGCTGGAAAATGAGAACGAGTTGGAGTCTCTGGCGAATCTGGCTTGGTTGGAGCAGAGAGAACAGAACTGGGCGCGTTCCGAGGTGCTTTTGAAGCGCGGATTGAAGCAGGCATTCGAGGACGCATCGCTTTGGATGTCTTTGGGGGTCTCGCTTCTTGAACAGGGGAAGCTGGACGGGGCAACTGCTGCATTTTCTGAGACGACCGCGCTTGATCCGAAGAATGCTCGGGCGCGTCGTTTTCTTGCGATTACTTTGGGCCGGCGTGGCTGGTACGATGGAGCTGAGCAGGAATTACGGAAGTCGCTGGAGTTGGAGCCGGACGATGCAGGGGCGCATTACAATTTGGCGGTGATGTATCTGCACCGGAAGACTCCTTCGGTGGAGTTGGCTCGCAGGCATTATTTTCGGGCGCGCGATCTGGGGTTTGCCCAGGATGAAGAAGTGGAGGCAAAGTTGGGAAGCGCCTCTAAGCCTTAGGGGCATATTTCGAACGGAGTTTAAATTGTGACTGAAGAACCATTCATTCCTGCTTTGGATTTGGTACTTGGCGTTTTGCGGGATCGTCGATTGGCAGGTGCTAGGTTGAAGGCCTCGGAATCGTCTTTGGATGCGCTAATGGCGGAGGAGGCGAAGGTTCCGCGAAAGGAAGTGGCACGCCAAGTGGAGGTGCCACCCTCGAGAGGACAAGCGCCGAGGGAGGTTCGTTCAAGTCAGGGGGAACATCCAAGATTCGAAAAGGTGCTTTCCAAGCCCGCAGTTTCGGAGTTGGGACTGGTTCGCGCCGTGGTTTCAACGCAACCCAAGGGGGAGGGGTTGCCTGAGATCGTGGGGGATAAGGTTGCGGTTCTCGCGGCGCTCAGGGTTGAAGCCGCCCAGTGTTTGAAGTGCGAACAATTAGCGCAAAGCCGCTTTAGCGTCGTTTTTGGGGAGGGCAATCCTGAGGCTGAGTTGATGCTTGTGGGTGAGGCTCCCGGTGAGGATGAGGATATGAAGGGGCTTCCGTTTGTGGGGGCTGCGGGCGAATTGCTATCGAAGATGCTTGAGACGATGGGGCTCTCACGGGAGCAAGTGTACATTGCCAACGTGCTGAAGTGTCGCCCAGACGTTCCGGCAGGAGTGCCCGGGAACCGTAAGCCAACTCTAGAGGAGATGGACCGGTGTCTTCCTTTTTTGAGGAAGCAGATTGGCGTTATTCGGCCACGCGTGATGGTCGCTTTGGGTGCGACTGCGATGCAGGGACTGTTCGGACGAACAGAACCGATGGCTCGGCTTCGTGCTCAGTGGCACGACTTTCACGGGATACCCGTGATGGCGACCTACCATCCCTCCTATTTACTTCGGAATCAAGCGCTCGCAGAGAAACGGAAGGTTTGGGAAGACTTGCTCCAAGTCATGGAGAGGCTTGAACTTCCCATTTCTGCCAGACAACGCGGCTTCTTCCTATCGAAGCCTCGGGAGGTCTGAGGCGAGGCAGGAGGTGGTGCGGTGTGTGGCAGTTCTATTAGTTCTTCGCCTGAGAGCTTGCGGTATTGGTCGGTAATTCAAAAACTGGTTTCCCGCCGTCAGCCATCAAAAAGGCTTTGACGAGCCCTGTCCAATCGCCAGCGATGAGCGAATCTCCCGAGAGAACAGCGCGGAGTGCGATTTCCGGAAGAGGCTGAGTTGTCAGGATCAGTTTTCCATTCTGGTCCCAGACTTTGGCGAGTTTATCGCGCCCGCAAGTGACGATTCTGCCATCTGGAGTGAAATCAACGGACTCACATCCGCCTGCGTGTGCAGCCCACTTTTTGCGCTCCTTTCCCTCCATTACATCCCACAGAACCACGGTGCCATCCTGTCCTGCGCTCGCGAGCAGACCGGGAAGAAATGAAAGTCCGTTTACGGCGGTCTTGTGTCCAGGCAGGGTGACGGCTTCGGCTCCAGAGTCTGCTTCCCAGACGGTGATGCCCCCGGCACGATCTGCCGAGGCTACGAAGGCGCCATCGGGCGAGTAGGAAATGGCGGTGACCCAATCGGTGTGCTTTTTGACCGAGCGAATGAGTTTGCCGTCTTTGGTGTTGTAGAATTTGAGTATCCGAGTGGGGCCGCCGAGTAAGACGGTGGTTTGATTTGGACTGAGATCGGCAGCGAGCACCTGATCGACTTCATTGCCGATCGTGGCGATGCGTTCTCCAGTCTCAACCTTCCAAAGAGCAACTTTGCCGGACTTTCCGCCGAGGCCGCCGCCTGCGAGCAGAAGTTGTCCATTGCGGGAAAAGCGCAGAGTGGTGGGTAGTCCTTCAGGAAAAGGCAAAACTCCGAGCAGTTCAAAGGTGTCGGAGTGGAAGAGCATGACCTGCTTTTGTCCACCGACCGCGGTGAGAGGAGCCCACGGACTTGCGGCTAGGGCAACGAGGGCGTTTGTGCGAGTCAGGCTCCGGAGGGGTTCCTGCTGCGCATAGTTTTGAGGCATTGGAGGAGGCCCAGAAGGGCGCTCAAGCGATACAGCAGCAGAGGCCACTGCATTTGAGACTGGAGCGCCTTTGCTGGCCATGGATTCCGGCGCGCGGAGAGCGATCCATTTTTCTATGAGGGCCAGTTCGTTGGCGTTTAGACGGTCGCCTTTAGGCGGCATTACGGGTTCCTCGCTCCCTTTGACGCACTTAAACAGGAGACTGGCGGCTGCGTCGCCGACTTGCATAACCTTGCCGTTATCGGAGCCGGCGAGGGTGGCTGGGTATGTGGAAAGGTCGAGGCCTGCTTTTTTCTTATCCGGATTGTGACAGTTAAGGCAGGCGTTTTGGAATAAGGGGAGGATATGGTCGTCGTAAGTGACCTTATCGGGCACTGCCGCTATCGTCGGGAACGTCATCCCAAGGCTGACGAGACCGATGCAAAGGGCGGTAAGAGGACGGTGGGAGGTGTACCCGCGGTTCATGGCGGTTAGTGGTTAAAGATAAATTCCTTTGAGTTGAGCAGAGCCCACTGGAGATCGATGAGTGCGGCTTTGGTCTGCTCTTTATCGGAAAAATAGGGTTCGAGGGCGCTGGTTTCCTGATCGTCTGGCAGACGTGAAACCGAGCGAAGGAACAGCTCTTTAACGATATCCTGAGGGGCTTTTCCTTCTTTGAGGAGTTTGTCAACCAAGGCTCCCGAGGTGATTTTGGTTTCGATGGTGTCGCCTGTGAGTAAGTGCAGCGCTTGTGAAAGCGTCGGACTTACTTCGTCGCGGGCACAGACATTTTCTCGTTTGGATCGACCGAAGGTCGTTAGGAAGTAGTTCGTCTTTTTCGCGTCTGCAACTTCAACGGCGCGCATCCCCACGGGCATCGCAAGATGGTTCATGGGGGCAGCGGTGGCAGTGCCAATGGAGTCTAGCAAGACTTCTGCGCGCATGCGTCGAACAGTGGCCTTCGCAAAATTCCGAGTATCCAACTCATTGGAGGGGTTGGAGCGCGTGGAACGTTGATACGCTTCGGATATGCAAATTTCGCGGGCCAATTTGCGGATATCGAAGTTGAGCGCCACCAGACGCTGCGCGAGATGGTCTAGTAGCGGTTTGTTTGATGGCGGATTGGAAACCCGGACATCATCAACTGGATCGACGATTCCCAATCCCATGAAATGAGCCCAGACGAGGTTGGCGATGTGGCGTCCAAACCAAGGGTTGTCTGGAGCGGCCAACCAGTCGGCGAGGACCTGTCGGCGGTCTTTTTCTTTGACGTCGGGGACATCGCCACCCGGGAATTTTGGGGGAACCACGCGATCTCCAACGGGGTGTTTTGCTTCACCGCCGCGAGCGTCGTAAATAATGCGTTCGCGAGGATCTTCCCCGGGTTTGCGGCCGACTTGCATGAAGAAGGCCATAAAGCCGCGGTAATCATCCATGGTCCAGCGATCGAAGGGATGATTGTGGCATTGCGCGCATTGGAGGCGGATGCCCAGAAATGCTTGTGCAGCGTCTTCGCTGACGCGAATCGGATCGTTTTCGAGGTGATAGAAGGTGGCTGCTGGGTTCTCAAAAATTGAACCGTTAGCGCCAACGAGTTTTGCGGCCAATTGATTGATGGGAACGCCTGCGAGGATTTGGTCCCGGATCCAGCTGTGATAGAGGTGAATGGGCTTGTAATAGATGTCTTTAACGACGTCGGTATGAAGTTGGAGGAGATCGGACCACTTGAGAGTCCAGAGATCCACAAATTCAGGACGAGCGAGAAGTTCGTCGATTAACTGATCGCGCTTGGATGGGTTTGTATCAGCGGCGAAGGATTGGACTCGGTCGGCGGGGGGAAGAGTCCCTGTGAGATCGAGGAAGACACGACGCAGGAAGGTGAGATCATCGCAACGATCGCTCGGGTTGATGCGGAGATCGTACAGTTTTTGATGGACGAGTTTGTCGATCTCGTTTCTCTCCGGAACCTTTGGCCAATCAAATTTGAGGTTCTTCGGGAGCACGACTACTGGGATGCCAACTGTGAAAGCTCCGTATCGGGCCATGACGAATGCCTCCCCGCGCTGTCCGGTTTGAATACTTCCTTCTGGCGAGATTTTAGCGGATCCCTCGTTTGAGGAGAGGAAGAGCGCTGTGGAGGTCACATCGTGTTTGGAGCCATCGGAATAGCTTGCACGGACCGAGAGTCGGAAATTTTGACCGGGGCCCTCTAGGACGAGGGATGTGGGCATGACTTCAATGCCGGTGATTTTTTTGACTTCGGACGCATCATTGGGGGCTCCCGCTTCTAGCCATTGCAGAAGGGTTTTGTAGAGAGGGCTGCCCTTTTCAAATTTTTTGCCCCCGGTGTGCGGAGCTTCCCCATCAGCTTTGGTGAGAAGCATGGATTCCTCAGGGACCGCCAGATTGACGCGGCGACCAGGAAATTCTTTGGTGATGCGAAAATGATCTCCTTCGGGGTCAAATCCCCACAGTGAGAGACGGAAACCGTCTTGCCCGCGTGCAGCGCCGTGGCAGCGATTGCACTCCGCCTTCATCAAGACGGGCATGACATCGTTGCGGAATGAAATGGGGGGTTCCAGCTGTGGGTTTGAGACTGTGACCGGAATGGTCGCGGAGAGCTGTTGCCACTGGATTTTGAGTTTGGTGGAGCCCTCGGCTTGGGGGAGGATGGTTTGCTTGTCGACTTTTGCCTTTGAGGGGTCCTCCAAAGAGAATTGGCAATCCGCTGTGACGTCTAGATGGGTTCCGTCGTCTTTAGTGATCCGAACGACAATTCCTTGGGAGTCTTTCTTGTGGTGTAGATGCGCGGCCTCTGGGAACACATCCAGCTTTGTGGCTGCATGCGAGAGTGAGGGAACGAGAGCGGCGGCAACTCCCAGCAGGAGAGGGGAAAGGGATCGTGAAACGGTTAGGTTCATGGATTTGCCGGTTGGGCGACGACGGAGGTGGCTGCTGGTTTGTTGGCCGCGGGGGGGAGTGATGCGGGAGCGTTAGATGCGGTTGGCGCGGGTGTCGGAGCGGGGGCAGGCTGGGTCGAGGAAACCGCTGGTGGCTTGTTCCCAGAAGGCGCCGCCGGAGCGGGCGCCGGTTGGGCCGGAGCCGGAGCTGGCGCTGGAGGAGGATTTTCTGCGCGGTCGATACGCAGAACTCCGCCGCGAGCGCAGGTGGCGGTCACCGGTACGCCGTTCATTAGCAGGGTGCATTGAACAACAACCTGCTTATTGAGGCCGAGTTGACTGGTGGGCTCTGCTTTCAGATCGAATGATACGAGTGTTTGGTCGGGCTTGATTTCAATCGGCGTGGAGGTGACTCCACTCGGGAGGCCAAGAAGTTCCACTTTGGCCGTGCCTTCAAATCCGCCCTTTGGCTCGATCTTCAATTTCATCTGCCCTGTGCTGTTTTGAGGGATCGAGGTGCGCACCAGTGAGCCTGTGAAGGGAGCGTCCCCGACTTCGAGCTCAAAGAATCCGGTGCTGAACCAGACCGGTCCTTTTCCAAAGTCAGCATTTCCTACAACGCAGAGCTTCCACGTTTTGAGGGGAGCGTCGGCATTGGCGTTGATATTCAGGACTGCTTCGTTGGCTTCTGCGGGAACTTTCAGAGGACCGGGAGTGCCAACACCTGCTGGGGCGTGGAGCAGGACGAGTTCCATGGCGCCTTTGAATCCATTGGTGCGCACGATCTTCATTTTCAGCGGAAGTTGCCCGGAGCGAACCACCCCATACTTGGTTGCTTCCAACTCCACTTTCACAGGAATGGGGTCTGTGACCACCACTGGAAGCCGGTTTTCAAATACGGAGTAGAAGGCGCGACGGTTAGCGTTCTCGGAAACGTCCACCTTGTGGTCGACTCTGATTTGTGGGACTGGGGCCTCGGGCGCTTCGAGAGAGCGGGCGCCAATTTCAACGAGGCGCTGTTCGAGCGGAGCGACTTCAGACGCTTCGAAGACCATGGCAACGGTATCGTAGGCTTTTTCGATGTCCGGTGCTGAGGCGACGACGTCTGGAGGCAGATCGCGAGCGATCAGTTGGAGTGCTCCGGCCCAGTCTTCACGTTTGACGCGGACCAACGAAGCGTAACGGTTGCCTCTGGGAATGACGATGGCTCGGCGATCCTGAGACTGATTGAGAGTCATTTCCGGCAGCGCCAGCTTCGCCTTAGGAGCGGGAGGTGCCATTTCAACGCGGTAAGTGAAGAGATCCCCCCCCCGGTTGAGTTGATCTTTGATTCCAAGGATGAACTCCCCATCGGCGGGAGAGGACCAACGAAGGTAGCTGTCGGGTCCGCCGGAATCGTCATTACCACCGATTCGAGCGCCCTTGTCGTTGTAGATATCAATGACGGAATCCAAGGACGAACGTAGCGTGCGAGCGAATACACGGATGTCGAAGACTTGCCCCTTTTTCGCTGCAAACCGGAAGAAATCAGTCTCGCCGGGCTTGGAGATGATTCCGTTGAACGCAGCAGGAAGGGCGGACGCCGGGGAGGCGGCCTGAACGGGAGTCGCGGGCTGTCCGTTTTCGAGAATATTAGGAAGGTCGCTGATGCGAACTGGGATGGGCGAGGGGGAGACGGGATCGCCTCCCGGTTGGAGGTAACCGATGTTGTCGTTCATCGGGCCGAGCTTTGCGGAGACTTTGAGCGGGCCGCTTGGATCCCCGAGGAGGTTGAAGGTGCTGGCGATTCCGGCGGCGCCTCCTAACGGCATGGATGCGACTGGCCGCGAGAAAGTACCAATATGCATCAGGTAATGACATTCACCGACTCCGTTACGGGTGGCGTCTCGGATGCTGATACGGTAACGGCCATCTTCGGGGGCGATTTCGCTGTAAACCGGCGCGCCTCTTCCGAAGGTTATTCGTCCCACGAGGGCCAGT
>CANFNA010000114.1 GCA_947448395.1 Chthoniobacteraceae bacterium | reverse complement strand
GCCCTCCTTATTTCCCAGTCACCGATGGAACCCTCCCATCTGACACGCAGAAGGCCCATGCCCGATTCGAATTGCGCGGTCACGTCGGCGATTATGCCGAGGCCGCTAAACGTCACCTCGCACCCGATGGCGTATTCGTCTTCTGTTTTCCATTCCAACAAAAGAAGCGCTGCATCGATCTCGTCCACGCCACCGGCTTCCGGATCGTCACCGTCCGCGATGTTTTTCCAAGACGCGATCGTCCCGCCCTGTTCTCACTCTTCTCCGCCAAACTGGATCAGAGCGGCGCCATGGAAGCAGAACCTCCTTTCGTGGTCGCCGAGGCCGACGGAACCCACACGCGCGAAATGGCCGCTTTACAGCAAAGCCGAGGGTTCGGTCCCGACGGGACCAATCGGATCGAATAGATCGCGCCCAAACGGAATGTTGCCTCCGAAAGCCACTGTCACCAGCAGCCTTACTTTACTCTCCCCGACCGCCGTACGTCAGATTTCCAGCCCGTGAAACCGCAATCGGAATGGTGATCGGCTCACGCCCACCCTGTTTCATGTACTCGATGTAAACCAATCCGTCGTTGCGATCGCCGGATTGAGCCGCCGAAATTCTGAGAAACCCAGGATCCACCGCGCGCGAATTGATGATCTTGAGAACCCGCGACTGAACATTCGGCACCTCACCCCAACGGCCGGTTTTGCCTTTCAAATAAAGATGCAACGTACTGCAGTGAACCGCCGGACATTCATTCACTCCTACAAACCAACCACCCTCAATTTCAAACGGCACCTGCGAAGAAGGATCCTCCGGCGGCCCAAGCAGTCCCTTGCCGGGAGGAAGTCCAAACCGTTGGCCATTCGGAAAAATCAGCACCGTTCCGTCATCCGTGCGCACCGAAATCGCATGGTTCGGATCCGGAGGCGGCAAGTCCCCGGCCGGCGGTTCAACCGGAGGAGCGCCCACCTGCGGCATAGCACTCGCACGAGGCGGAGGCATCGCATTCGCGGCCACCGAAGCCGAACTCAGGGATGCTTCACTTCCCCCGCCTAAACACAGTCGATCCGCAAGATTCTCCGCCGCTAAATTTCCGGCATTCCCTGGAACCTTCCCCACCACACGCGTTTCAGCTCCATCCAACTTCACAATCACCAGCGTGTCATACGGCTTTTGGGCCGTCGGATTCTCCGAGTACATTCGGTAAATTAACCCGTAAGGAGTAAACTGGTTCCCCTTCCGATACCCTCGCCATTGCACAACCGCATTCGCCTTCCAGGGATTCCCTCCCGGACACGCATTGAAGGTGTCTCCCGAAAGACTCACCACCGTATCCCCAAATAAAACGTCTACCCAAGACCGTCCGTCCGCCGTCTGGTAAACAATCTGGTACTTACCAAATCCAGGGCACAGATACGTCGCCGATGCCTCCGAAGCTCTCTCGAGGAGCTTTATCTTTTTGAGATCCGTCGTGGTGAACTCGGATGTGGGCTTACTCGCACTCGCTGGAGCCGCCTCGGCGGAAGCAATGGCAAGCGCTGCAAGGGGCAGAACAAGGAAGGGGAGGATTCTCATCGGATGGGGTGTTGATGCACACAGCTCATCGCTTTTCAGCGGGACACGCGCGCTACCGATATGCTCTCATTCTTCAAAGGGTTTTCAAGGCGACTCCTGCGTCTCTTTTGCCCAAACCCAAGTCGTCTCCGGCGCAACTGAGAAACCCCACGTTTAATTTCTCACCGCAAAACATCTCCCTTTGCGGGATCTCCCAGAACATCCAACACTTGCACCTTGTTGATGCTGGTGAACCGGCTGTGATCCGAGAACTGGCGCACAATCCGCTTTTGCTCGTCCAGTTCAAAAAACTGCGCTGTGGAGGCCAGATAACCGTGTCCCAACCAGTTGATCACAACCGTGTGACCGTCTGGGAGCCTTTGAAAACCGCTGATCAATCGCAGTGGATTGTTCGGCACTTCTTGCGTCCCGAGCTTCCACACCGTCTTACCCTCGCGATCCACTTCCAGCAATGCCTCCCCTTCTCCACACGCAATCAGCAAATGCCCGTTACCCAACTCCCGAACCTCATGGGGATCGCCTGGCGTCTTAATCTCCCTCACCAATTTTCCTTCGGCGCTAATTTCCAGAATCGCACGATCCCCCTTCGCTGACACGATATACCGTCCATCCATCGTCCGCCGACAACCGCGCATCTGATCGTGCGCATTCTTTGTCTTCACCGGCACTCCGATTTCCCGCGCTATCTTTCCCTCACGGTCAACCTCAACAAGTCTCCGCGTCCCGCATTCCACAACCATCACACGCCCATCAGGAAGCGGTTGGCACCCATGCACCTCCGTCCCATCCGGACTGATGTATTCCCAGACAATCTCCTTTTTCAAAGTCACCTCACGCGCTCCTCGGAGATGACTGAACAACACATTCCCATTCGCGAGCATCCACACGTCCTGAGGTTTGATCGCCGGATATTGCCACTCCACATCCCCCTCCGCGCTCACGATAGCCACCTTGTCCCCACCATAGTCACTCACCAATACTCGACGCCCAAACGGCGCCACCTTTTTCAACGAGACCGGCGGTTCCAGACGGTCCGGAATGTTGTTGTTGTCACGATCCAAAGGAAGCGGGTCCTCATAGTCCTTTCGACCGTCGCCATCATCATCCCCGCCGTTTTGAAGCCACGCCCCCGAGGGCGGTAACCATTCCCCTTTTTGACTTAGCGCTCGCCAGACATGCTCGGCTAGCTCGCCCCGAGTTAAAGCTCTCGTTCCATAGTTCGCAAGCGAAGCGTCCACCGGCAGGCCAAGTCGCTTCATCCAATCCGAAAGCGTCGCTCGAGTCGCGTTTCCTTCCGGATTAAACACAGCACCCATGGGCTTGAAATCCCCCCAACTGACCATCGCCTCGATGAAGGCCCGGTCTCCATCTTCCTTCGAAACATCCGAATACAAGGGCTTCTCGAGATTCGGCCAGTCCCTCGCCCCATCCAAGGAGCGAGATAACCTTGCCAAAATCCGAGCCACTTCGCGTCGAGACATCGTTTGGTCTGCCTTAAAAAACAGACTGTCTGCATCGGGTTGCCAGATTCCTCGCACCGCCAGCATGTTGACTGCCTCAAAATGCAGATCGTCCGGCGAAAGATCATGCCACGGCCACAACAAGACTCCTGGACCACCAGAACCACGGACCAATCGAAGTTGCAGCTCCCGTATTCTAGCCAAATCACCCGCAATCTTCCGAGGCTCCACTCCATCTCGCAAACTTAGCCAAGCAAGCGTTCCTCCGGCCTGCCCCACGTGCATCATCTGGCCATGCAACCGAATCGCAGACTGCACCACACTGCTAACCCCGATATTTTTTCCAGCACCGATCAATCCGTTCATCTCAATCGGCACTAGCCCACGCAGCGGGAAGGTCGATCGGTCTGTGTCCGTGTGCCATCCACGAGTCGGAGTCTGAATATTTCTCCACGCACCATTTCGAGAACCCTCCACGAAACCCCGCCGTGTAGGATGAAAGTCGATGTTGAACTGGAAACCAAACACGCCGTCCGTCGGCATTACCTTCCCCCACATTGGATCCCGCGTTGTTGCGCGAATATCCTGTTCACGGAGCATATAGAGCGCCTCAAGCCGCAGCCCTTCTCGAATGTAAGGCTTCGGCGGCAGATGATCCGAGGTTCCAAACTCGTCCGTCAGTTTCATGTACCGAAATGATTGCGGAAAATCGCCCACGCGCTCATGCACAGCCGTCTGCAGGTGATACAGCATCCCTAATGCGTGCTGCTTGACGTCCTCGAAAATGATCTGCCTCTGCGCAGGATTCAAATTCACGATATTCTTCCTCGACGCCCCAACCTCAGAATTCTCAAGCGCATCGGTGATCCGTTGAGGCAGTTGGCACAGCGGATAATCCTGCGTCGGATAGTTTAGAAAAGTCGCCTCCGTCCCGGGCGCAAATCCATTGTGCCAACGATCCACCAAACGCCGATGCGTGTAGGGACTGTTCCCGCTCGGTGAATAAATGCCACCGCTCATGTCACTTTCCACCCACGGCGCAAGCTTGTCTAAACCCGCAAACGAAAGAGGGCGATAAGTTGCGGGCCGAAGAACTGTGGCGTCCTTGCCTCCCGTCTCCCGCAACACCATGCACCACGAAATCGGATTCATCTCCTGCGAACCCGCATCATCAAAAGCCTCTGGTGCACTGTCCTCTCCAAATCGCGCCTTCAAATCAGGCCCCGCACCATATTTCGCTCCACTCAACCGGATCACATCCCCCCAGTCACTTGCATCCATTGTTAAGCGCGCTTTGATCTGCAAACGTTGAGGGCCGCCTTTAGTTGGCTCAAACTCGACCTCCTTCACACGCCCCCCCTCCACCGCGACCTTTCGTGGTTGCCACCCCCTGACAATCCTCAAGGCCTCGCTTTCCACATAGGGGCGCACCAACTCCTCGAAAATCCTCGCCGCAGGAGCTGGCTCAATCGTCTCCGTCCCGCAGAAAGAATTACCGGGACAAGGAACGCCATAAGTTCGCGAGTTATGTGCGCGGATTTGTCTGAGCACCTCTAAAAACAGCCCGCTTCGTGGAAAATTTGTCTTGGTGTTATTCACCACCGTCCACTCATCCGGACACCCCACACCCTCCGCGCTGAACTGTCCCCCCAACCACTCGATATCATTCACGAGCACAATCTTCCTGACCCCAAGCCTCGCAGCCTGCACAGCCGCGGCGCAGGCCGATTCATTCCCGCCCACAATCAGGAGATCCGCCTCTAGGACTTCGCCCCTCAAACAAAGGGGAAATAGAAACAGGCAAAGCATCGCGTTTCTCATAGTTGGTTCATGGGCTGGATGAGCGGCCACAGCTTGATCTCCTCCGTCACCAAATGCGCGGGCATCTCCGCAATTTGAACGATAGCTCTTCCCATATCCCCCGGAGAAATGCACTTCGCAAACACCTCAGGATCTCTCGGCGAAAGATCCGCTGCCTCCGTGAAATCCGTCTGCCCCCACGAAGGCAAAACAGACGTCACGCGCACCCCATACGGACGCAACTCCGTGAGCAAACAGCGCGTAAACATCAACAACCCCGCTTTCGCAGCGGAATAAACCGCCCATCCCGGCCATGCATGTGTCGAGCACGCGCTCCCAATATTCACAATAAGCCCGCTCTTTTGCTTCCGCATGAGCACTGCTGCACGACGCGACCCAAACATGGCCCCAGTCAGATTACTTGCGAGGCTTCGGACAATCGCATCGTCGGTCTGCTCATCCACAGGGGCTATCTTCACACCTTCTCCTGCGTTATTGACCAATACATCAAGACGCCCCGCCTGCTCCATGACCTCGTCTATCAAACCATCCCAAGCAGCTCCGTCTGCAATGTCCCCAACGAAGGGAATAGCACCGACACGGTTAGCCACCTTTAAGAGTTTATCCGGATTTCGACCGGTAATCCAAACTCGGGCTCCCGCGTTCACAAACGCCTCGGCGATCCCTTCTCCAAAACCGCTGGAACCGCCGGTCACAACAACCGCCTGTTTGTTTAGTAAACTAGCTTTTGCCATATCAAACCTGAGCAGTGTCAGAACCTACGATTAGTTTGCAATCTCAAACCGAAGTTGAATGATCAAACTCACATGGCCGTCAAAAAACAGATCCCCAAGGATTCAAACCTCCAGCGCTACCGGGTGCCCATTCTCGACCGCACTCTGGACTTATTAGAACTGCTCACTCGGAATCCAGACGGCCTTACGCTCACCGCAATGACCGATCTCTTGAAGATGCCGAAGAATTCCGTCTTCCGGATCGCCACAACCCTGACGCTCAGAGAGTACACCGAACGGGACGAAGACACGAAGACCTACCGTGCCAGCCGAAAGCTTCTGAGCCTCGGACATGCGGCCGTCGGCGGCGAACGACTCATCCAATCCGCTTCCCCCATCCTTGCCGCTTTACGCGATGCCTCCGGAGAAACCGCGCTCTTGGGGACTCTGGCTGCAAATCACGGCGTTGTGCTCGATCAGGTGCCATCTTCGCATCCCGTGAAGGTGGTTGTGGAAATCGGTCATGCTTTTCCATTGCACACAGCCGCCCCAGCGAAGGCGATTCTGGCGCACTGGAAGGAAGATGCGCTGATGGCTCTGCTACCACAGATCAAATTCCCAAAGCGCACAAGCCGCACACTAACGTCCGCCACCGCCTATCTCCGGGATCTCAAACAGGCGAAACTGAAGGGGTACGCACTCGATCGCAGCGAGGAGAGCGACACGTTCGCGTGCGCTGCCGCTCCAGTTTTTGATCACCGGGGTAATCCCGTTGCCGCCCTGTGGGTGAGCGGCCCTTCTGATCGGGTCAAGATCGCGACACTCGATAAATTCGGCGTTCAAGTGAGACGCTTTGCAGACCAACTCTCACAAAAACTAGGCCACCGCATTCACACCTAAAAGAAACGTTTAGCCTGCGCCTGCAATCGCCGATCCCTTACCCTAGGACGTCACGACTGGTAGTCTCTACTCCCCCCCTTTGTACCCTTGAGCGATCTTGAAAGCCATTCTGCCTCTGCAGCCACACGCCTGTGTGCAGCGTGTGGGATGTGCTGCAACGGCGTGCTGTTTTTCGGGATGAAACTCCAAGCGACCGACTCGGCAAAAGCGCTTCGTGCTGTCGGACTCGCCATCAAGCGCAAGGACAACCAACTGCATTGCCTGCAACCCTGCCGCGCCCATCAAAACGGAGCCTGTCAAATCTACTCACAGAGACCGGTGCGATGCCGGGAGTTTGAATGCAAACAACTCATCGCAATCGCTCGCTCCGAATCCACCGAACTCGAAGCACTCGATCGTATCAATCAAGCCCGCCAGTTGGCTGCCCGGGTGGAAGAACTGTTTGTTCAGGCGAAAGAAGAGCGCAGGCACAAAGATTTCTCCACGCGATACGCCGCCGTATTTACTCCACCCCTGGACCCCTCTCCCGAAGCCGAGACAGTTCGCGTGCATTTAAAAATCGCTATGGAAACGCTCGAGACCTTCCTCTCCCTCCATTTCCGAGTCGCGCCACAGGCAGGTGAAGCGTGATACCCTGAAAAGTATATTCTCGGTTGCTTCAGAGCCTTCTTAATTCGCAAGCCGCTGTCCCAACCAAACCAGCGCCAAGACCAGCGCGATGCCGGAAATCAGGCGGTTCACGCGCACCTCCCAAAGACTGCCTCTCGCGATCCAAAGCAGCGGCAACAACGCAAACACAAAAGCTAACTGCCCAACCTCCACCCCGAGATTGAAATACAGCACGCTTCGAAACAGGCCCTCCCGAGGCAATTCCATCGCACGCAGCGCCCCCGCAAACCCCAATCCGTGCACCAACCCAAAAGCAAACGTCATCCCCCAACGCCTCGCCAACCGCCTCTCCGTAAGATTCTCCACCGCCACCCACGCGATGCTCCCCGCAATCGCGCATTCGACCACCTTCTCGGGGACCCGTAAAACTCCGTAAACAGCAAGTCCTAGCGACACTCCATGGGCGACCGTGAAAGCCGTCACCAGCCCGATCATGCGTCTCCACGAAAGCGCCACTACCAATAGAGTCGCGAGAAATAGAAGATGATCGTAACCAGGCAAGATGTGCTCCACACCCACAGAAAAAAGCGCCCGAAAAGATGATTGTTCCCCCCCCGTCATCTCCTTCGCCTCCGTTCGTTTCGGATCATAATCGATCGCTGGAAACTCCGTGGTCAGGACCGTCTGCTCCGAGGAGTTCCCTTGAATCAGCGCCACAATCAAGTTGTGCTTGGGCCCGAGCTCTTGAAGCAATCCCGCTGCAGAAAGATGAAATGCCACCTCTCCCTTCGCCCAAGGCCTTTCAAAATGCAAATTGACGTGCGTGGACTGCAACGATCCTGAGTCCGCATTCCGCGCATCCGACTGCCACTCGACCCCTGCGCTCGTTCCTAGATCTGGAACGGAATCGCTGAAGCTCAATGCTACATGACTTCGGAGCCACTCCTGAATTCTCGGCGAAGCAGCGAGCAAATCCTCCCTCGCGACACCTCCAGCCGGATCGCTCGGAAAGGAAACAATCTTCTGGAGCGTCAACAAATCAGTATTCCAATCCACGGCCAACGAATCGCGCCGAATCTGGATTCGAAGTAGGCTGGTATCGCTTACATGCGCCAAAACGCTTGCGGCCAAGCTCCCCCAAAGAAGAATCGCCACACAGACTTGTAAAATGCGGTTTCTCATTGGAACACTGCCACCATCCTGACGCAGCTGGGTCCGCAGGGCAAACTTCCGGAGCAGAGTCGCCCTTAGTGTGCTTCAAGGAATCCTTTCGAAGTCGGGCGACTGGGAGTTACAATACTCGAAGCCGTCATCGGCTACCCTTTCTCATGAAATTGTTTGTATTCCACCCCGGCAGTCGAATGCCCGAACAGGATTTCTCCGACTTTGCGGGATCCCCATCCCCAACCAAGCTGCCGCCTCTTGGCGACCTTGGATTTGCAGCGTGCACGGGCGGCGCTTTTGTGCGGAAAGCATCCTCAATCCCAGCCAACGAAAAGCGCGTCCTACTACTGCTGGACGAAAATCTCAAACGTGGACGCCAAGCCGCGATCGATCTTCGGCGGGCTGGAAAAACTGTGATTGTGGCTTTTGCAAATTCAAGTGCATCCGCCCTGACTCAAATTCTCCGAAGCCCAGGTTCGCTGGGATTGCTCCATGAAATCTGCAATCGAGCTCACGCCGCAATCACACCGGCTCGCGATCTCGAACCCGTCTTCCGCGCCTGTGGGATGCTTTATGTCGAATCGATTCTCCCTCCCATTCCCGTTGAGCAGAGCGATTGGAATTTCTCCATCCGCCCTGAAACTCGAACCGGCATTTTTCTAGGAAGTTGGGATTGGGTAAACCCATCGAAAAACCATCGGCTCGCCCTCCTGGGGCTGCGTGAGGTCGCTTCCCAAATGTATGAGCCGGTCACCGTCTTCAACTTGGACGGCTGGTGGGGGCGTCGCTGGCTTCGTCAGCTGAAGTATCCAGCCGGTCTTCTACAAGTGGTCGAACGCCGCCTTCCTTATGCAGATTATCTCCGCATTATGGCCCGAAACAAATTGGTGTTCCAACTCGACTCCGGGGCGAGCGTTGGACGCATCGCAGTCGACGCGCTGCTTGCCCGTATTCCTTGCGTGGGAGGCAATGGATCTTTAGACCGACTCCTTTTTCCGGAGTTATGCGAGCGCGGAGCCACAGCCAGCGAACTTCTCCAAACCGTCTCCAGAATCCTCGATCACGGTCACGAACGCGACATGGCGGTGGATCAGGCTCTGGAGATTGCCCGACCTCTACTCTCTTTTGAAAAAGTAGAACAAACCCTTGAGGGACTCTTTCACTATCTCTCGTAGTTTTAAGTCCGTGACCTGGCTCCCGCCTTTCTGCTTCGAATGCCCACGCTTACACCGCCCCCTCTTTCCAAAAAACTGCGGTGGATTCTGCGAATCTTAGTCTTATTGCTGACGGTCGCGGTTTTGGGACTGAGTTGGTACGGCTATAAAAGGGGTCTGACCAAGCGTTGGAGGGAAACCGTGTTTCAGGAGTTCCGCCGCCATGGGATTGAGGTGGCATTCCAGAAGCTGACGCTGGATCCATTTCGTGGGCTGGTTGCCCGAGATGTATTGGTGTTCGATACCAACGATCGGCACCGTGTCATTGCTAAGATCGATAAAGCGGTCTTGAGCGTCGACCTCGGTCGACTCGCTAACGGCCGTCCATTTTTAACGGCCCTAGAACTTCGCGATGCGCGCCTTTC
>CANFNA010000113.1 GCA_947448395.1 Chthoniobacteraceae bacterium | reverse complement strand
TGCTTGATTGAGCTTCCACCCCGCTTCACGCACGTGCCAGTTTTCTCCGAGTTGAGTGAATGCCCAAGTGCGCAGAGATTTAGTTTCCCCCTTCATCTGGGCCATGAGGCTTTTGCCATCGATGATCCGGTTTTCAGGAAGCGGAGCGCCCGCAATCTCTGCAAACGTCGGAAGCAAATCCGATGCATCGGTCACGTTATCATTCACTAGGCCCGCTGGAGTCACTCCCTGCCAATTAATCATAAACGGGACGAGCCCGCCTCCCTCTTCCATCCCACCTTTCTGGCCCACCAAACGCCGCCCGCCAATCGTCGCACGATCCGCATTGTGCTTCCCCGTCCCGTTATCGCCCATGAACATAATCACCGTGTTGTCGCGAATCTTCAACCGCTCCAACTCCGCCACAAGCTTCCCAACGAGCTTGTCCATGTAAGTAATATTGTCGGCATATATTTGATTGTACCGAGTGGCGGCATCCACGCTCATGTCTGGGGGAGCGCTGTCAGGCGTAGGCAGATGCTGTGCATGCACGTGCGACATCGAATAGTAGAGGAAGAAAGGCTTGTCCTTATGTTCGTTGATAAAATCGATGGCATTAGCATGCATCAAGTCGGGCATGTACTCGTTGTCGGCCATCATCAATTGTTTCGAATTAATATTGTACGGTCCGGGGCTTGCACGAACCCCGCCTTCGCCATCTTTGTCGCCGTCCAGCGCGTACTTTTTCAGCCAGCTAGCGGCAGCAACTTTGTTCCAATAGATGCCGCTAGCCTTAAAGCTCATCATGTGGTCAAAGCCCCACTCTGCGGCGTTCCCCGATGGAAGTATCTGCCCCCATTTCCCAATCATCGCCGTGGTGTAGCCAACTTTCTTTAGAACCGTTGGAGCCATCACCTCAGCTCTCTCGCCCGTGCGAATCATCGTACCACAAGCATCCTGAGTGACCGCGCCAGAACGAAAGCCGTACCGGCCAGTCAGAATGAGAGCGCGTGAAGGTCCGCAAAGAGGAGCCGTGTAGAAGCGATTAAAACGGATCCCATTTTGGGCGAGCGCATCAATGTTCGGAGTCTTGTAGTTGTCTCCCTGATTGGCGCTGATTTCGGCGAACCCGAGATCATCGGCAAGAATGAACACAATGTTTGGCTTTGCTAGGGTCGCTCCGAAAGAGGACTGCCAAAGTCCGAACACGGAAATAAGGAGAGTAAAAACAATGCGTGAATTCATACTTGGGGGGGATCTAGCTGGAGATGAATCAAACTTGCGTTTTTGAGATCGCGTTTGGATCGCGCGCGCTGCTGGCAGCATCGTTGTAGACGAGATTGTTTACTCATTCCGAGTTTGTCCACCCTGGACACACACGTTTCGGATTCAGCCGTTTGAGGTTCGACAGACTCGCCGTCAATCGACACGTTCGACTCCCTAACGATCGATGAAACACCCCGTTGTTCTTCTCACCAGCTTTCTCAGCTCATGGTTATTTCTGAACGCTGAAACACTCCCTCCTTTGATCGACGGAAAGACCCCTCAAAGCCTTCAGGAGTTGTGGGCGGGCTTCGATCCGCGGAAAGAACCGATTGATTCGGAGATCACGAAGGAATGGGAGGTCGACGGCATCATCTGCCGCGTCATTCGCTATCGAGTGGGCATCTTCAAGGGGAGTCCAGCAACCGTGGCAGGGTTTTATGCCTTCCCCAAGGGCGCTAAAAACCTCCCCGGACTCATGCATATCCACGGAGGTGGGCAGTCTGCCTATCTGGCCACTACCATCACCGATGCAAAGCGGGGGTATGCCAGCCTGTCCATCAATTGGGGTGGCAACAAAATGACGCTGGCCGACGGCAAAATTTATGACGGCGCAGGAACCGATTGGGGCGCGCTAGATGCGACGCATCCCCCGCAACGCAACCCGAGTAACCACTTTGTCACGCCACTCAAACCGGACGCGTTCACACTCGATAGCGTCTTATCACCAAGGAACGACAACTGGTTCATCGTAACCCTTGCAGCGCGTCGCGCACTGACCTTTCTAGAGGCCCAGCCAGAGGTCGATCCCACTCGACTCGGTGTCTATGGCCACTCGATGGGAGGCCGTCTGACGACGCAGCTCACTGGAATCGATAAACGCGTGAAAGCGGCGGTCCCATCCTGCGGAGGATCCGGTGACTTTAATGCAACCCTCGACGACATGCCTGGAGGCCAGCGATCTAAAGCCAATGCACTTGAGTTGGCCTGCGTATCCGAGAACCCATACATCTCTCGCATCACAACACCGACTCTCTGGCTCTCGCCTACCAACGATTTCCACGCCCACATGGACAACATGGCTTGGAACTGGCGCAACGTGTCAGACTCTCTTTTGCGGTTGAGCATGTCACCGCACTTCAACCATCGGCACACCGACGAAAGTCAACTCACACAGCATCTGTGGTTCGAGCAACACCTCAAAGGCAAGGCGTCGATCCCTTCGACCCCCACCATCTCAATCGAGATGGGACGCCTACCCAAGCTCGTTGTCACTCCGGATCCAACCAAACCTCTCAAAACTGTTCGCGTGTATTTCTCTCAGGACGTCCACGCGCTCACTCGTTTTTGGCGGGAGGCAGAAGCCCGTGAAGAAAACGGGCGCTGGCTCGCCAACGCACCACTGTTCGACGTAGCCCAACCTCTCTTTGCTTACGCCAACGTGGTTTACGACACACCTGAGGAATACAGAAAAATCCCCACCTCTCCTGGGGTCTCAAATTCCAACACCTTCATCCTCAGTTCCCGAGAAACTTGGGCAACTGCTTCCCAGCTCACAAAAGCCGGCGCCGAAGCAACCGATTCGCGCGAGCGGATGATCATCACGGACAGCAAAGACTGGGGCGAGTGGTATCGCCTAAATCCGAGCAACCCAAATGTTTGGAGCCTCCACACGCGAAAGGTCAAAGACGCAAAGTGGCGCGCCCCCTCCGGCGCCAGACTCCGATTTGAAATTAGCGCCCTTCAAGACAGCACCATCGCAGTGAGTTTCACCATCAACGAATGGGGGGCCTTTTCGGTCAAGCCAAAGACTGAACATGCCGTCGTCAAACAACTAAAGGTCAATGACGGCTGGGCTGAAGTCGCCGTTGAACTCTCCGAGCTAGAACCGCTCGGCGGAGGCAGGGAAAAATTGGCCGACTGGGATGCGCTCACGGAAATCAGTGTCACCCCAAACATTCCTCCCCAGCTGAGGGTGAATGGCTCACCAGCGCCACAGGGTTGGATCAAAAACACCGAACCAAAGATTCGTAACTTGCGCTGGGAAGGCGGGATTTATGCAACCGCCCAGAGCGCTCCCGCGGCACTGAGTGAAGCAGATCGCCAGAAAGCTTTTAACGATTCAATCAAGGCCTCACTCGAACAGGAAAAGCAGGACGCGAAAAAGTAACGCCCTCGTTCTCTACATTAAAGCGTCTCTGCACAGGCCAGAACACCGCAGCAATGAGAGGCTGAACTGAGAGGCCAAACGAGAAACGCTATTTTCCTTTTCCTTTCGGAGCGGTTCGTGTGACTGCCACCCACTCCCAATCATCAGTTCGAAACGGTGAAGCAGGAAGTCCTGAAGCATTCACTAAGTTGCAGTCCGGATTATCCTGCCACGCGTAACGGAGCGCTACTGGAACCGCCACCTCCGCGCTGCTGACGATGACCTTTTGCCCCTCGATTTTGGCAACCGCAGGTTTCCATTGCTTGTCCGAGGCTGCAAGTTGGAAGCCTGTGGCGGCCCCGCCATCACGCGTTGTGAGACCGTCAGCGTGTGAGAAAGTGACTATCATTTCCGCCCCGTTAACAGCATTCCCGACCGGCAAAGGCCCGCTCGTATCCGGAACCTTCCGACCGTAAACGGTTCCTAATGCCCAGAGAGAAAGACGACGACCAACCTCTTGCTTGTTTGTCGGATGAATGTTTTTCGCTTCACCGATGTCGATGGTAATCGCCATTCCAGTGTTCGGAAGAGCCAGAGTCTTTAGCATCGACTCTCGAATTAGCGGCCACCCCTCCCCGGCTCGCGTGAAGTTCGGAAGTTGAACCCATGCAAAAGGAAGTTCCTCCTCCCAACGCACGCGCCAATCTCGAATCAACCCCGAGAGCTGATGTCCGTATACAGAGGCCCGTGCGTCTGCGCTATTCGCTTCGCCCTGGTACCAGAGCACCCCTTTCAGCGTGTAAGGAATGAGCGGAGCAACTTTACCGTTAAAGAGGCTGCCGTAACTGCCCTTGCGCTCGCTTAAAGCGATCGGATCCTGCGGCGCTCTCGGAGGCTTGGCGCCTCCCGCCCTAGCCTTCGCTTTGGCCTCTTTGTATTTTTCAAGCGCCGCCTCATAGTCCGCCTTCGCCTTCTCAGGATCAACCAGCGCAACACTTTCACGCTGCACATCAAGGCCTCGTTTTAGTGCGGGATCCGTCTCCTGTTTTGCCGGGTCGATCCACTGTTCAATCGGCGTCCCTCCGACCGAAGTGTTAATCAGCCCGATCGGCACGCCCACTTCACGATGAATCTCGCGACCGAAAAAATATAATACTGCGGAGAAGCGCCCAACCGTTTCCTCCGAGCATACATTCCAAGAGCCTTTCGCCCTTGTCTGAGCGGAACTTGCCCCGGAGGACTCCTCCTTGAAATGTCGAATGAGCGGCAATGAGGAAGCTGCACGCTCTTTTTCGAAATCTTTCGCCGCCGAGACGGTGAAGGCCATATTGGACTGACCAGAGCCCAGCCAGACGTCGCCCACCAAAACGTCGTCTACTTCCAGCTTCCGCCCTAGCTTGCCAGTCACAACCAGTTTTCGTCCTTCCGCACTCGAGGGGAGGGGATCGAGTCGAAGGCGCCACTGCCCTTCCGCACCAGCGTTGACGCTCTTTCTCTGGCCTGCAAATTCAACAATCACCTCTTCGCCAGCATCCGCCCAACCCCAGAGAACAGCCGCTTTGTCGCGTTGAATCACCATGTGATCCGAGAAAAGCGCGGAAAGCTGCAATTCAGCCGCGTTCAGCAGACTCGAAGCAAAAAGCGATCCAATCACGGCCAATGAGAACAGAAACCGAATAGACATATAATCTCTAACACGCAATCTGCACAAAAGTTGCGGTGGCGACCAAAATTCGCCCACCCCTTTTTCTGCGTTCTGCTGGCCTTAGGTCGCTCATTCGCAAGGAAGCGAAGTCGTTACGGGACAGACTCCAATTCTGTGCCTCTCAACTTTACAGCAAGCCACTCCTCATTGGAGAACCAACCAAAAGCAGCCCAGCAACATCCAACTAGCGGCTCGCTTTCAACAATTCGTCGAATGCGACACGCCCGTCTTTGGACGCTACCACCGTGGAATCAGGCCCTGGCCTGAACACTAAATCGCAAGACTCCATCGTCCGTTTTCCAGAAATAATCACGCGCTTTAACGTCCACTCTTCCGGGGTCTTTAAAACAACTTCTCCCACGACTAATCGCGGCGCTTTTTCATCCGGAATCCACAGGCTTAAATTGGCCACATCCACACGCTCGGCCTTACAAATTTGTTTTAGCGTCTCCATCATTTCGCGTAGCGCCAAACCTTCCGGACGAGAGAAGGTCACTTTGACGCCTTTCGCGACCAATACGGGCAGCGCTCCTATCTTCAAAAATCCGCGCTTCTGCGCCCCAATCACAACCTCCGACACTTCTACCTCAGCCGCCGAAACGTGACCCGGAATGTTGCCGACAGAAAAACGCAGTCCGGAAATAAGAGGCTCACGTGCCTGACCCCAAGAAACTAGGGATAGAAAAACAAAGCTGCATTTCAGGAAGTCGGCGCACGTAGCTCTCACGACCCGAGCTTAGGGACACCCGAATACTAAATTAATACAAAAATCAGAACGTCCTGCGTTCGCTGAACCTCCAGCCTCCAACAACCGATCGGAATTTCATGGCCCATTAGTTCCCTAGAAATCCGTCAAATACTCGGCCAGAGGACCTCTCGGAGTTCGATGCATAGGCGATTCACTTGCCCTTGTCCTCTTGATCATACGATCGTCATTTTAGGAGAGGCGATAATTGCCGCCCGCCTTGAAACCACAGTCGCATTTTCAGGCATTTCTTGATGCCTTGTTGGGTGACATTCGCCGCAGGCATGTACAGAGTGTCCGGATGACTAAGAGGCTCACACTCCTTCTTTGCTTGGGATCCCTTTTCCTTAGCACCCCCACTCAATCCTTTTCCCAAGCCAATATGCCTGAAACTCCAACCGACGTAAAAGCCGCTCCAGACGACGCCTCAAAAACTGCCTCTGGCCTCGCATCAAAAGTCCTTTCCAAGGGCTCTGGCGCAGAGCACCCATCCGCCGCAGACACCGTGACCGTCCACTATTCGGGATGGACCACCGACGGTAAAATGTTTGATAGCTCGGTCAAACGCGGGGAGCCCACAAGCTTCCCACTCAATGGCGTGATCAAGGGATGGACTGAAGGCCTTCAGCTTATGGTTGAAGGGGAGAAACGCCGCTTTTGGATTCCTGCGGCGCTGGCTTACGGAGAAAATCCCGGAGGCGGCCGCCCCGGCGGAACGCTCGTTTTTGACGTCGAACTTATCTCTATCAAAAAGGCGCCAAAGCCGCCGGAACTCACGGCGCCTGCTGACGCACAAAAAGCCGCCTCCGGCGCGTCTTTCAAAACGGTAAGCAAAGGAAGTGGGACCCAATCTCCAAAGTCCATCGACACAGTCCAAGTCAACCTGTCGCTTTGGAGTCCAGAAGGTCAGCTGCTTCAAAGCACGGACCAAGAAGGCGGCCCCGCTAACATCCCGTTGGAAAAATTCCGAATCGGTGGTTTGTCGGAAGCCATTCAAACGATGGTCACAGGAGAAAAACGCGTGGTTTGGATTCCTGCAAACGTCGCATTTGGCCCCACCCCTCCTCCGGGCGTTCCTGCGGCAGGCATTGTGGTTCAGGTTGAGTTGCTTTCATTTAAGGCAGGAGTTCCACCGCCAGCCGCTCCCAGCGATGTCGCCGCAGCACCCGGTGACGCCGAAAAAACAGCGTCTGGATTGGCGTCAAAACTCCTCTCCAAGGGCTCTGGAAAAGATCATCCAAAAGCGACGGATACAGTGACCGTTCACTATTCGGGATGGACCACTGATGGAAAGTTATTCGACAGCTCCGTAACCCGCGGCGAACCCACCAGCTTCGGGCTAAACCAAGTCATTAAAGGATGGACCGAAGGCGTTCAACTCATGGTCAAAGGTGAGAAGCGGCGCTTCTGGATCCCCGCGGGACTAGCCTACGGAGACAACCCCGGAGGAGGAGCCCCTAGTGGGACTCTAGTGTTCGACATTGAGCTGCTGGACATTAAAAAGTAACCCTCCATCTCAATTCGCCGTTCGGCATCCCTGTTAAAGAATCCCGAACGGCGATCCTTTTCTTTACATCCCATATTCTCTTTTTATGAGCACTCCCTCATTCTCCAATGTCAGCGTAGACGCGAAAGCCAACGTCTACTTTGACGGACGCGTCGTATCGCACACGATTCGTTTTCAAGACGGATCCAAGAAGACTGCAGGACTGATTTATCCGGGGGAGTATCACTTCGGCACAGGAGCGCCGGAGCGCATGGAGATTATCGCAGGCAGCTGCAAAGTGATCCTTGATGGAACGACGAATGCCCTAGAGGTGCCCGCCGGTGAGCATTTCGACGTAGCGGGCAATAGCGGATTCACGATCACCGTGAGCGCGGGCATTTGTGAGTACGTCTGCTCCTTTCTGAGCTGATTCAGTCCGAGCTCATCGATTTGATTCAAAGCTCACCGGCTCCTTGCGGGCAATTCCTCAATTGCGCAGGCGGATCACGTCTTCTCCCCGAGATTCGACGCCCACAATTTGCGTCCCGTTCACGATGACTTGGTAGGATACGCCCGCCTTCCCCTGTACGAGCGCTTGTTCATTTTGAATGCGCACAGGGAAGGGTGCTACCACGCGAAACTCGCTATTTGCGGCAATGGATACGGACTCGTTTCGACCCGAAAGCTTCTCACGGAGCGCGACCAAAACACACGGGTTGACGTAGGCAGGAAGACGTCTTTGATCTCCGAGATTAAAAGAATCAGGCAAGGTGCCGGCGAATTCTCCGTCGGGATATTGCATCTGCTCGGCCGTTATCAAAATACCCTCCGCAATCCGTTTCCAATCCAGGCTTCTATCGTACCTGGCCAATTCAGTCAGGGCATACGCATAGACACTTCCACACCACTGCACCGGAAGCCCAATCCAAACTACGCCAGTCCAATCGGTAGCCCCTAACACCGCCACAGACCCATAACGCATCACCGGCTTGTCGTCCCACAGGTAAAGAAACGGAAGTCCGCGTATCGCCCAGCGCCGTGCAAGATCGAGATAATCGGCGCGATCGGTCAGCTCGTACCCGCGCAAATACGCCATGCAACATTTTGCTGCGGCAAGAATATCGGGGGTATGCAAAGGAATCTCCCATGTCTGCGCCCCGCGCGGGACATCAAATCGCTTCATGTAATCCAGTGCCTGCAAAGCCGCTTCCGTAAATGCCCTCTCACCTGTAAAGCGCGCTCCATCCAGTAATTTTAGCGCTTCAATTGCGCAATATCCGCTGGCCGTATCTTCGAAATGGCCCCGCTGAAATTTGCCACTGTAACGAAAAGAGCCGTCCGACTTCTGCTGTCGCATCACATTCGTCACCTCGGCTCTCACATGCTGCATCCATTCTTTTGCACGCCCAGTCAGCAACCAAGCGGCCGGATTGGGCACATGCGCTCCGTTTGGCACGAGCGCCGGCACTTGAGGCACCTCACCGGTAAGCAAAAACATCGTCGAGGCGTGATCTGCAAAGAAATGCTGTGGCTGCCCTTCCCAAGTTGCGTGGTACCACCCCTTCGCCGTTCGAAGCGGCCCATTCATTGCGGATAGATTGAGCGCCCGCTGCTGATCCGCCGTCCGGACCGGCCTTGGCAACTCCGGCAACCCACGCTGTTTTACCGCCCATACTATCGCATCATCTAATCCTCCTCCTGCGTTTATCCCGTCCCCCAAGTGAACCCGACACGAGAGACGCGCACCCTTCAACCCCATCAAATGATCTCCCGTGTGATCGTAACGATTAGGCGTCGAGAAAAGCGGCTGTAACCCCATGTTGTCCCAAAGTAGTGCGACGGTGGCCTTGGAGGTCACGTATCCAGCGAGGGGAACCGTCAACCAGCGCTTATCCGGCTGAAAGCGGATATGCTCGGGACGCTCCAAATCAATCCGCGAAGAGGACTCTTCCCCTGCTCCCAAATATTCAATGCCGCTCAACAGCCCCTGCTTCATCTCACCAAGCGCCCTCACATTGATCTCCCCTTGCTCCGCAGTTTGCGCTGCATCAAAAATCACATCATCTCCGTCGACTCGAATTTCACAGGCCGATGGAAGCGGTGAAACAATCGCGGCAAGCTGCCCCTTCCAAAGAAGTCTGACCCCAGCGCCATCGCGCGATTTCTGCACAAGCACATTCCGGTTTCCAAAGTCGGTCGAATCAATCAGCGCCGTCGGATCGTGCAAATAAAGCATCCGCTCCAAGGGAGGAAATCCATCGGTGGTTGCCCGTAACCGGTACGCGCTAAACGCTTTTCCGGATGGAATCTGTGAACGAAAATCTGCACTCCCTTTGGCCTCAAGCATGAGGCTCGAACCGTTCACAAGCACTCGGAGCGAATGACTCAAAGTATTACGAATCACCCCTTCTACGTTTTCTCCACTCACCGTTACTTTATCGAACTGGAGCGGATGGAGCGGGCGAATAACCACCGAGGCATCCGCAACCTCGGTCAGCCCTGGTTTGGTGGCGGGATCAAAACGCAACG
>CANFNA010000112.1 GCA_947448395.1 Chthoniobacteraceae bacterium | reverse complement strand
GCGGTGATGCCAACCTACCCTCATTATCGTCCGGGAGATCCGATGCCAAACGACAAGATCCTCATTTACGAGGATACAGACGGGGACGGTAAAGCGGACAAGGAAACGGTTTTTGCCGATCACCTTCATTTGCCGATCGGGTTCGAATTTGCTCCAGAGGGAGTTTACGTGTCGCAGGAGCCTAATTTGGTGCTGCTCCGTGACACGAATGGGGATGATAAGGCGGATGTGAGTGAGATTGTGTTGGGAGGCTTTGATTCACACGACACGCATCATGCAATCAGCGCCTATGCAGCGGATCCCTCGGGGGCGTTCACGTTGTGCGAAGGGGTCTTTTTACACAGTAACGTGGAGACTGCTTACGGACCGGTGCGCGGAGTGGACGGTGGATTTTTTAGATACAGTCCTCAGCGCAGCCATTTGGAGCGCACGGCGCAGTTGGCAATTCCAAACCCTTGGGGGGTTGTTTATGATAAGTGGGGTCAGGATTTTTTCCTTCAGACCTCTGGACCCGGGTTGCACTGGATGTTGCCGGCTTCGGTTAAATCGACTTACGGATCTAAAACGCCCAATACCGCGGATCTCGTGCCGAAGGGGCAGTCTGTTCGTCCGACATCTGGGCTTGAAGTGGTCTCCTCTCGGCATTTCCCAGATGAGGTCCAAGGCGATTTGATTTTGTGCAACAACATAGGATTTCTCGGAATTAAACAGCACGCCATTGAAGACAGCGGGACGGGATGGAAGACCACATTTCGACACGATTTGCTAAAGTCGGAGGACGGTAACTTCCGCCCCGCGGATTTGGAGTTTGCACCGGACGGCTCACTTTACGTGATTGATTGGCACAATGTCTTAATTGGGCACATGCAGCACAATGCACGCGATCCGTTGCGTGATCATGTTCATGGACGGATTTATCGGATCACGTATCCGAGCCGGCCGCTGGTGACGCCGCCGAAGGTTTTTGGAGCGTCGGTGAGCGAGTTGTTGGACAACCTGAAACTACCGGAATACCGAGCCCGATATCGCTCGCGTCGTGCTCTGCGCGGTCATTCCGCAAGTGAAGTTCTTCCAGCAGTGAAGTCGTGGGTGTCGAGTCTGGATAAGGCAGACGTAAATTATGAGCATCATCGTTTGGAGGCGCTATGGACGACCTGGGGAATGAATCAGGTGGATGACGGGTTGTTGAGGGAGGTGCTCAAGTCCCCAGATTTTCACGCACGCGCAGCAGCGGTACGGATTTTGCGGTACAACTTCCATCGTATTGCAGATGCGGGCAGCCTGTTGGAAAAAGCGGCGACGGATTCTGAGGGGCGAGTTCGATTGGAGGCGATTGTGGCGGCGTCTTGGTTTCCTGACACTGCCGTTGGGTCGAATGTGGTGAGCAAGGCCTCACAATTGCCGCTGGACGAGTGGAGCAAGGCGGCTGCTGAGACGGCTATGACTCGGTTGACTGGGAAGGTTGAGAAGGTTGCGGCGGAGCATCCGAAGGCGCAGGTGCCGAGTCATTTGACGGGAGATGCGAAGAAGCAATTTATTGTGGGACAGGAGATCTATTTTCGTGAAGGGCACTGCGTCACGTGTCACCAAGCGAATGGGGCAGGTTTGGATCCGGCGTTCCCATCCATTGCGAAGAGCCCGTGGGTGAATGAGGATCCTGATCGGTTAATCAAGCTCGTGATGTACGGGCTGATGGGACCACTGGAAGTGAATGGAAAGAAGTATGACGGGCAGGTTCCAATGACTCCCTTTGGAGGCATGCTAAAGGATGACGAGATCGCAGCAGTATTGACGTTCGTTCGGAACAGCTTTGGAAATCAGTCAGAACCGATCCAAGCGGCGCAAGTCCAGAAGGTGCGTGCTGCAAATCAGGGGCGGATGAATCTGATGAATGTGGAGGAGTTGTTGAAGGAGCATCCGTTTAAGAAGTAACTTCCCAAGGGACGCGTGCGTAAGGACGCTCCTTTTTGAAATGGGCCGGCTGAGCGTTTGCGGGAGAGGTTTTCCCAGCGAGTTGAGCCGGCCCTTTTTTGGGTGAGAGATTATGATGTGATCTGCGAATCAGAAGAGGTCCGTATGACTCGGACGCTGATTACTAATCCGAACCATCCTTTTATGACCGAGCAAGACTACTCCAGCGAGTACAACGAAAATTCTTTTTGGGAGAAAATCACCCAGACCGCCAAAATTGTGGGTCGAGAGATCGTCGAGAAGGTTCTTACGATGTATTTTGCAGTTAAGGATTCCGATACGCCTCTTTGGGCGAGGACCATTTTAATTGGGGCCATGGGGTATTTCATTTCCCCCATTGATGCGATTCCGGACGTGATCCCATTTGCAGGTTACAGCGACGATGCAGGGGCGATTGCGATGGCCTTGGGGGCTGTTGCGATGCACATCAAACCGGAACATAAGGCCGCTGCGAAAGCAAAAGCGGACGAATGGTTTTCTTGAGAAACGCTTAGATTGCAGAGCTGTCGAGTTTAGTGGTGGATATCGAGCGCTGTGAGTAGGAACGCGGTGGCGAATCCGCCGATTGTCGAGAGGGACACGACATCACCGCCTTCTTCATAGGCGTGAGGGAACATGACTTGTGCGACGAGTGCTAGAATGGCCCCGCCCGCGATCGCTTCGCAGAGCGCAAGAACTTGGACAGGCGCGGATGGCAGCAGAATATTTCCAATTGCCGCAGAGATAGCCGCGATGATGCAGAGCGATCCCCAAAGCGCGTAGATTTTGAACTTGGAGTACCCGGCCTGACGCATGGTATTCGCGCTGGCCATGGCCTCGGGGAGATTGGCAAGGAAAACGGAAATCAACAGTACCGGATTAAAATTGGCGAATCCGAGGAAGGTTGCGCCGATGACTAACGAGCCTGGCACAGCGTCGAGAATATTACCGATCCAGATAGCGAGCGGACTTCCTCCCGCGTGTTCGGAGAGCCCTTGGGCCATTTCCCCAGCACTGAGTCTTCGGATGCTTTCGGTGGCCATCTTTGCCCAGTCATCGCTTTTGAGAATTGCTGCCTGCTGCTGAATGCTGTCGAGGGTGCGATGCTCTGCAAGTTTCCGCACGGCATCCCGCATCTGCGGGGAGTCATTTAGCAAATGCTCGAAATCATCTTTGTCGATGCGGAGCCCCTTGACTGGTGTCTCTGCAATGACGGTTGCGCTTCGCCCGCTATGGGAGAGCAAAGCCATTTCGCCAACAATATCGCCTCCCTGAATTTCGGCGATCCGGTGCGATGCATTTTCGCTTCCATTTTGGGAGGTCGAAAAAACGCCGAGGCGTCCGGAATCGATCAAGTACATGGCATCACCCATCTCGCCCTGATGGAACAGGGTTTTCCCCTGATCGATTGTGAATTCCCGAATGTAGGGCAGTAGGCTGTCGATTTCCGAGGGGGGCAGGGATCGAAGGACTGCGTTTTTACCCAAGCGCTCTAGAAGTTCTGCTGCCTCCTCTCGTTTGTGATCGAGGACAAATGCTTTCGCGTTTGTTTTATGGCGAGCAGCGCCTCCACGGCTGTCGACATAGCGGTTGGCCCAGAAATAGATGAGGCCGCCCGCGAGGAAACCTCCAGCGACATAAGCCCAAGCTGCGATGTTGGACAGGCCCTCATGGATCAGGTGTTCGGTGGTGCCGTAAGCAAGGTCGACGGCGAGTGCGTTGACGAGCGCGCCGGAGCCGAAGGCGAGGATGTTCGCGATGAGTTTGTCGCTTGCCTTGAATGTCAGGCCCAGCCATGCGCCGATGACTACTGAGGACATCGAAATCGCAGCGAGGGCTGCAGCGATGAGCACGCGTTGCAAGGTCAGAGCGCTTTCAACAGCGGCTGCCGCGTGTTCGATAACGCCTTCGGCACCGGCAGGCGCAGTAGCAATGAAGTAGAGCATGAGGGTGGATTTGGGTGGATTTAAAATGAGACGGCTGGGCCCAAGTAACGCCCAAGCAGTCGCCTGATTCCGGATGGGTATCTCACTTTAGTAAGGATGTGGCAATTCACATGAGTGCGGCGTTAATGTGTGCGCACTGCCTCAAACTGGCCGTGGGGGGCTTGTTTTCGAGCGATTGCGATGGGATCTGCCATCCGATTCGTTCACTATTGTTGGGTGTGAAGGGGGGCTCGCTCTCCTGTTTTCCGATCGAATTGGCCTCGTTTTCCGATTTGGAGAAGGGCTCCTAAGGGGCGAGGAAAACTCGATGCAGCAGCTTATGGACAGCGTTATAGATCTAATGAAAGTCGCTTATGAAAATTGTACCGAGTTCAAAACCGCTCAGTCAGAACGTTCATCTTTTGCGCTGGGTGAACAAAATGGCGGCCCTGTGTGAGCCCGATGAGATTCATTGGGTGGATGGGAGTCAGCGTGAATACGACCGCTTGTGCGATCAGATGGTCGAGGCGGGCACGTTCATTCGGTTGGATCCACAGAAGTGGCCGGGGTGTTTTCTAGCACGATCGGATGCAAGCGACGTTGCTCGGGTGGAGGATAGGACGTTTATTTGCAGCAATTCAAAAGAGGGTGCGGGGCCGACCAACAACTGGATGGATCCGTTTGAGATGAAGCGTAAGCTGCGAGGGTTGTTTCAGGGAGTGATGAAGGGGCGGACGATGTATGTGATGGCCTTCAGCATGGGCCCGCTGGATTCGCCAATGTCGCAGATAGGCGTTCAAATAACGGATTCGCCTTACGCGGTAGTGAACATGCGCATCATGGCTCGCATTGGGAGTCCCGTTTTCAAGTGGATTGATCGGAGCAAAAAGCGAGTCGTTCCGTGCATGCATTCAGTGGGTGCGCCTCTAAAAAAAGGGCAGAAGGATGTGCCGTGGCCGTGCCATCAAGAGAAGTACATCGTGCATTTTCCAGAGACCCGTGAGATTTGGAGTTTCGGGAGCGGTTATGGAGGGAATGCCCTCTTGGGTAAGAAGTGCTTTGCGCTTCGAATCGCTTCGGCAATGGCCCGGGATGAGGGCTGGATGGCCGAGCACATGTTGATTTTGGGTGTGGAAGATCCAAGCGGGGAGAAGACTTATGTAGCCGCTGCGTTTCCGAGTGCGTGTGGAAAAACGAACTTTGCGATGTTGATCCCACCCGAGCCGTTCGCGAAGAAGGGCTGGAAGGTATGGACCGTGGGGGATGACATTGCATGGATCAAACCCGCATCGGATGGCCGGTTACGGGCGATTAATCCTGAAGCAGGGTTCTTTGGAGTGGCTCCTGGCACAGGGCATCACACAAATCCGAATGCCATGACGGCTTTAGCTAAGAACACGATTTTCACCAATGTGGCCCTGACGCCCGATGGCGGGGTGTGGTGGGAGGGGATGACGGAGAATCCACCTGATCGAGCCATCGATTGGCAGGGCAATGAATGGACGCCTGAGATCGCGCGTGAGCATGGGATTAAGGCAGCGCATCCGAACGCGAGGTTTACTTCGCCGGCATCGCAGTGTCCGACCATGGATCCGGAGTGGGAGAATCCTGAGGGAGTTCCGTTGAGCGCGATTATCTTTGGGGGACGTCGAGCGACGACGATGCCGTTGGTGTACCAAAGCTTTAATTGGAGCACGGGCGTCTATGCGGGTGCGACTATGGGCAGTGAAATGACAGCAGCGGCAGCGGGAACAATAGGGAAGGTGCGCCGCGATCCAATGGCGATGCTTCCCTTTTGCGGGTACAATATGGGGGACTACTTCCGTCATTGGATCTCGATGCAGCGGGCTTTGAAGGAGACGCCACGGATCTTCCATGTGAACTGGTTTCGAAAAGGGGAGAAGGGAGAGTTTCTTTGGCCTGGATTTTCGGAGAACATGCGAGTCCTTAAATGGATTGTGGATCGGGCCCGAGGGCGTGCCCCTGCTAAGGAGACACCAATCGGTTGGGCGCCTCATTACACGGATATCGATTGGGAAGGTTTGGAATTTGCGGAGGCAAAGTTTGAGGAGTTGCAACGCTTCGATCGGGTTGCGTGGCGGCAGGAGATCATGGATCACGAAAACCTGTTTCTGGATCTGCATGCGAGCCTTCCCAAAGAGATGATTTATGAGCGTGAATTACTGATCTGTCGCATGTGACTTTGATTTCCTTTCGACCGGGTTGGCGGAAGAGTGAACGGAATGGTGGGTCCGGTTTTGTCCGGCGGGCTGTCCGGAGGCGGCTATTTGCTCGCGGCGTCGCATTTCGGGTGCGCCCAAAGCTAACAAATCGGGATTTGACGGGTTCTTTGAAAGGTAGGACCTCTTTGCATACACCCGTGCCATCCACCCCCTTTCCATTCCGCCCTCTGTTCTGTCTCTTTTGGACCGCCGCTTTTTTTGTGGTCAGTCCTGCCGTGAAGGCTGCACCGATCAAGATGCGGGCTGGTTTGGATATGTCCGCACTGCCTGAGCCGGTTCAACGGCCGGTGAAGTATTTTGGTGATGTGCATCCTGTGCTCGCGGATCATTGCGTCTCTTGCCATGGGCCAAAAAAGCAGAAAGGGGGGCTGCGGCTTGATTCTCGGGAGGCGGCGCTCGCGGGGGGGAGTACGTATGGGCCGGCAATTGTTCCAGGGCGAAGCGCGGAGAGTCCGCTGGTGATTTTTACGGCACATCTTGAGCCGGACATGGAGATGCCTCCTGAAAAGCCAATGCTCTCAGAAGAGACGATAGGTGTTTTACGCCGCTGGATTGATGAGGGAGCAAAGTGGCCGAGCTCAGGTTCTGGGGGTCAACCGGTGAATGGAGTTGCCCTCGGAAATCAGGAGGCCATTTTCAAGAAAGCGGCGACGCACTGGGCTTTTCAGCCGGTGAAAAAGGCGGAGGAGGGGAGCCTGTTGGAGGGGGCGCGAACTATTGATAATTTTGTGCAGGCGAAGTTGCAGGAGCACGGCTTGAAGGGCTCTTTGAAAGCGGCGGCACCCGTTTTGTTGAAGCGGTTGCATTTCGATCTTACGGGTCTGCCTCCGATGCCGGAAGAGATGGATGCTTTTGTGGAGGCATCGGCTCGCGATCCGAAGGGGGCTTGGAAAGCCAAAGTCGATGAGTTGTTGGGATCGCCGCGGTTTGGTGAGCGGTGGGGACGCTATTGGTTGGATTTAGCGAGGTATGCTGACACGCAGGATTTTTTCCCAGGGATCGATATGCGTTACCCTTTCGCGTGGACGTACCGAGATTACGTCATTGCAGCGTTCAATGCAGATAAGCCTTACGATCAATTTGTCCGGGAGCAGATCGCGGCGGATCAACTGGGCTTTAAGGAAAATGATCCGAGACTTGCGGCATTGGGATACCTCACGGTTGGTCCGCGGTTTTTGAGGAGACAAGACGAGATTATCAATGATCGCATCGATGTGATTACTCGAGGATTGATGGGGATGACGGTGGTGTGTGCGCGTTGTCACGACCACAAATACGATCCGATTCCGACAGCGGATTTTTATGCGTTGCACGGGATCTTGAATAGCACGGAAGATTTGACGGCTTTGCCGGAGATCGAGTCGTTCAGTGTGAAGATTTCCGCGAAGGATCGGGGGGAATACGATGTTGCGAAGGATAAGGGACAAAAGGCGCTCTCGGACTTTGTTCAAGGTCTCAAAGAGAAGGCGGTGGCTGACATTGCCGCGAAGCCAGAGGTGTATCTTGACGGGCTTTGCCAGATGGAGGTCAAGAAGACGGCGGATGTTCGCAAACTCATCAGTGGAAAAGTGATGATGGAAACGGCGCTGACTCCACTGGGTCAGCAGTGGGCGGTATTAAAGCGAGGAGGCAAGTGGGCGGACGACGTGGTGGTGGGACCATTAAGTCGCATGGCCTCTGCTCCGGTTGAGAAGAAAGCGGCGGTGTTGCAGGGGATTCTCACGAGCGGCCGGGTCGCTGAGGGGAGGGCGGAGGTGCATCCTTTGATTTTGGAAGCGATGCGTGAGGCAGACCCGAAGGATGAGGAGGCGTTGTTACGGGTTTATGGCGGATTGTTAGCGAAAACAAAAGGGGTGACGGAGGGTGGATTAAAGGAGATAGCGAATGCATTTTTTGGTCCAGGGGGGTGGTTGGATTTCCCTGTGAAGGACGTAGAGAACGCGCACCGCCAACAGGCGGAGGGGAAGAAGGAGTTGGATAAACTGGAGACTGTCATTTCGAGTTTGGAGTCGACCCATCCGGGAGCGCCGGCACGGGCGATGGCGGTCAAAGACAAGGCAAAGCCGGTGACGCCAGTGATTTTCATCAGAGGGGATTCTGCAAGGCGTGGGGATGCAGTGGAACGGCGGTTTTTAGAGGTTTTAGATCGAAAGAAGACGCCTTTTTCGGCTGACCGAAGCGGGCGCTTGGAGTTGGCAGAAAAAATTGTGAGTGCGGACAATCCGTTAACGCCGCGGGTTTGGGCGAACCATGTGTGGCGACATCTTTTTGGGAAGGCGTTGGCGAAGACGCCCGGAGATTTTGGATTGCAGGCGGAGGCTCCGTCGCACCCCGAGTTGTTGGACTGGATGGCTTCGGCGCTGATACAGCGTGACTGGTCAACGAAGAGGTTGGTGCGCGATATTGTTCTTTCGGAGACGTATCAGCAGGCCAGTTTGGAGCGAGGGGAAGCGAGTGGGGCGGACCCAGATAATCGTTGGTTGTGGCGGGCAAATCGTCGGCGAATGGATTTTGAAGGGATGCGCGATGCGATGCTCTCGACGAGTGGGTTGCTAGACCTTGCATTGGGGGGGCGCGCGGTGAGCTTGTCGTCGGAACCGTTCAGTGGACGGCGGACGGTTTACGGATTTGTGGATAGGGCGAATATAGATCCCTTGTTTGCGACGTTTGATTTTCCATCTCCGGATATTGCGAACACGGACCGTGTGCAGACGATGGTGCCACAGCAGGCTCTTTTTGCGTTGAATGACGGGTTCATTGTGAGTCAGGCGCGGATGATTGCGCAGAAAGCGCAGGAGGCCGGTGGGAAGAACGGTGGAAATGAGGAAGCGTTACGCTGGCTTTACAAGAGAGTCTATCAGCGTGAGCCGACGGATTTGGAGAAACGGTTGGCTCTGGGATTTGTCGCGGAGACAGGCGGTTTGAAAAAGAAGGCCGCATCGGGTTCTTGGATGTACGGAGTGGGCAGTGCGGATCCGGCAGTGCCGCGCGCGGAGGCTTTCCAGGAGCTTGCGTATTTTGATCCGCAATCGAAGCGGTATCAGGGCGGGCGTGTTTTTCCGCATCCTCAATTTACGTTTACGAGTCTGAGTGCCTCTGGGGGCCACCCCGGAGCGGGTTTGGAAGGTGCTGCGATTCGTCGTTGGGCGGCACCTGGGGATGGGATTTACGATATTGGCGGGGAGGCGAGTGTGGGAAGGCAGGGAAATGGGGATGGCATTCGGGTGCGAATTATCTCGTCCAAGGCGGGTTTGCTTGGGGAGTGGATTGCCGACAACTGCACAGCGAAAACTGAGCTCAAAAGTGTGAAGGTGACGGCTGGGGAGATTTTAGATTTCGCGGTGGATTGCCGTCAGACAACCACTTCCGATGGATTTCGGTGGGCGCCGGCGATTCGTCTTGTGGTGAAGGCGGAGTGGGCGCCGAAGGATGTGCAAACCGTGTGGGATGCTCAGGTTGATTTTAAGGCGCCGCCGCCTCCGAAATTGGGGCCATTGGAGCAGGTGGCGCACGCTCTTTTGATGACCAACGAGTTTCTTTTTGTGGACTGATTTTGTCTTCGTTCCCTTCCCCAATCCTTTTTTGAAGTTTTTGTTTTTATGAAACCGGATTTTTTTCACGGCCTTCTGTCGACTTCACAACCGATCTCCCGGCGGCAAGCGCTCGCTCAAGCTGGTTTTGGAATGGGCGGGGTCGCCTTGGCTGGAATGTTAAGCGAGTTGGGGGGAGCGAAAGCTGGG
>CANFNA010000111.1 GCA_947448395.1 Chthoniobacteraceae bacterium | reverse complement strand
GGCGTTGTCGGCCTCGGGATTATGGAAGGCGCCACCGGGGGAACTCAGAGCGCTGGTTCCAAGAAGCGGGAGAAGGACGGTGACTGGGCCCACGGAGAGGTTGACTTTTTCTGCAATGCGTTTGCCAATTTCAGCGCATTCCTCGGCGCTGGTTCGCATGAGGGTGGCTTGCGGATTGTGGGGGTAGAGGAGACGTTCCTTAAACTTTTCGGGAACGGAGGAAGGAGAACCGAAGTTGACCATGTCGACGCAACCCGGGGCGACGATGGCGGGAGTTCCCGAACGTGCGGCTGCTTCCAGTCGGGTGGGTCCTGCGGTGAGGACTCCGCCGACGACCTCATCAGCCCACTCTGTGGTGGTGATATCGAGGACGCCTTCGGCCAGGCCTGTCTCGATGATGGACTCCATGGTTCGGCCGCCGGTGCCTGTGGCGTGAAAGACAACGACTTCGTATCCCGCTTTTTCGAGAATGCCTTTGGCGCTCTCCACCGATTGCGTGGTGTTGCCGAACATACTGGCGACGATGAGGGGACGGTCATCCGAGGATTGTTTTTCCAAAGAGCTTTCGACCATGCCGCAGATCGCGCCTGCGGCTTTGGCGAGTAAGGGGCGGGAGATTCGGTTTAACCCGGAGATGTCCACGATACTGGGGATCATCACGATGTCTTTGGCACCGATGTACTGGGCGGTATTTCCGCTGGCGAGTGTGGAGACCATGACCTTTGGAAAGCCGAGAGGCAGGGCGCGCATGGCTGCGGTTGCGATGGCCGTGCCGCCGCCGCCGCCCAGCGAGATGACACCGTGGATTTTGTTCTGCTGAATGAGTTTTAGCAGAATCTTGGGTGCGGCTTCGCTCATGCAGGCGACGGCCATTCCGCGGTCTTTGCGCACCCCCTCCAAGTTGACGCCGCCAGCCTCAGCGACGGCCTGACGGGTGATGTGGGGAATGACTTGGGGGTCTGCGCCCGTGCCGACGTCGATCAGGTAGGCTTGATGGCCGCTTTGGCTGATACAGTCCGCAACGAACTGGTGTTCACGTCCTTTGGTATCGAGGGTTCCGATGACAGCGATGGTGGCCATGGTGTGTGAGGGTTGAGGGACACCACAACCATGCCTTTGGGTGGGCGGAGCATCAACACCAGCTTTGGGAGAAAGGAGGTGATTTGGGATTTTCAGGAGGCGCCTTGGCTCGGGTGAGGGGCTTTGCGCGTGGATTTTATGGAGTCTTATGGTAGCGCTCGTGGGATGAACTCGGGCCAGTCAGACGCTCTTTCGGAAATGACGGTACTGGGGGAGCGTACACAGGAATGGAGGGTGACTGCGGTGGATTGCCCTGCTTTGTCGGGTTTGGGGATTGCCCACGTGGGTGTCTGTCTGGCATCGGCCCCTTACGAAGTGGTTCGGGTTGGGTTGAAGGGGGCGTATTTGCTTTCGTGTTTCTCGGGTGCGGGATCCGTTTTGATGGATGGACGCTGGCAGAAGGTTGGGCAGGGGACGGCTTTTCTGGCTTCCCCGAATGTGGTGCTGGCTTTTCGGGCGGATCGCGGGAGTCGCTGGGGTTTTTCGTGGGTTCGGTTCCAAAATACAGAGGAGACCAAGTCGGTTGTTTCGGTGGCGTCACCGGCACTGGCCAAGTTTTCTGGGGAACCGTTACAGCATGCGGTGTTGGGGTTGTTTGGAGAGCAGCAAGAATCGCGTGGGCCGGCGTTTACATCGCGCTGGGCACAGTTAATCCATGCCTATGCGATGCTTTTCGCCCGACCAGAGACTGGCGATAAGCGCTTGGAGAGAGTTTGGATTCAAGTGTCCAAGAGTCTTGAGCAGGCGTGGACCCTCGAGCGGATGGCCTCGATTTGTTTTCTGAGCGAGGAACATTTGCGACGGTTATGTCGGCGGGAGGTAGGGCGTAGTCCAATTAACCACCTGATTTTTTTACGAATGCGTCGTGCGTCGGAGTTATTACTCGAAACGGACGACAAAATTGAGGCGATTGCGTCGGCAGTGGGCTATGCGAATGCCTTTGTCTTTTCGAACACCTTCAAGCGATGGATTGGGTGGCGTCCCAGTGAATATCGGCTCGAGAAAAGGCCGATTGCCAAAGGGGGGAGAGGCTGAGGGTGGAGGAAAGATTGGAAAAATATGATGCCGGGAGCGCGCGTTTACGTCCGCCTCGCGTCTCCCTTGCGATGCAAATAGTGGAGACTGATTCATCGAAAGGTGCTTGAAGCTCCGCGGGCACGTCGACAGGGGTGGCGACGTGCCCGCCTTTTTTTTGCCCTGAAAGCGCCCGATGCCCGATGCCGGATGCTGAATTTTGGGAGGCTGGGGGCGGAGGGATGGGGAATGCCCAGGGCGCGGCCGCGTTTCAGCGATCTTCGGCGCGGCTCCTGATTTGGACCAAGTACCGAGCCAGAGCACGCTGCGCATCAATAGAGACTGGGCCGATTTTGGCGAGTTTTTGGAGAGCCTCGACGGTAGCGGCGAGGACGGGGTCGTTTGAAACCTGCGTTTGCAAGGAACGCAGCTCGTTGAGGAGGTTGGTGAAAACGTGGGGTTGTTCGCGGAGCTCTCTGATGAGGTTGCCAGAGGCGCTCTGCGAGGAGTCGCTGATTAGTTCGAGAAAACCTCCAATAGTCGTATCGAGGGGTTGGCGGGTGAGATTGACTGTGGTGTCTGAGCGGGTGGTGGTTGCGTTGTTTACGACACGCTGGGGCGCCGGCGGAAAGGGCGTGTTCAGCGCTTGGCCGGGGGGGAACTCAGGGGAAGGAATGGCCGTGGAAACAGAGGTGGACTCCACTTTGGTCTGATGAGTTTCCTTGGGACGAAAGGTTACCTTGAGCGGTTGGTTCAAAAATTCAGCGTAGGGATTGGGCTTCGCGGAATCAGTGGATAGGAGCGTTTTTTCGCCTGTTAAAAGAGCCTTTTGACGGGAGGCTTCGAGCTCTGTGTCGAGTCTGGCGAGTTTGACCAAGTCGATGGCCTGCCACGGGAGTGTGAAAGGTGCCGGCGTCCCGGGACGCACAAAGGTGATGCCTTCGGGACTGACGATCACCTGATCGGGAACCGCTACAGAGCCTCCTTTGGCGAGAGGAATGGATCGAGCCGAGGCGTTAAACGACAGGGTGAAAAGGAGGAAAAAACAGGCGAGAATGGAGTGCTTCATTGGAGCTGGTGGGGACCTTTTCAAACGCCCCTCCGTTGAGAGGTGCGTCGCGTTTAGTGAGGGGAGAGAAGGGGTGAGGCGGGAGGGAGGATTACTTGGGCGTCGCTGCGAATCGAGTCCTAAGCTTCGGCTTCTTTGCGTTATTGATCTATGGAAGCATTGGATCGCTTCTTTAATCCGTCTCCATCCCACCACTTCCCCCCATGGCCTTTCGTTGTCTCTCCATCCTTCAGGCTTCGCGTCTCTGGTTTTGCCTCTTATCCCTATCGCTGCCTCTAACCGGTCTGTCCGCTCACGCCGCATCTTCCCAAAAGCCGCTCATGGCGTACGTGGGGACTTTTAGTTCGCCTTTGCAGGATGTGCTTCCGACGCAAGTCGACTTGCCGCCCGGCAATGGTCGCGGGATTCATGTTTTTCAAGTGGACCGCGAAACTGGGGTGATGACTCCAGCCGGATTGTTTGAACTGGGAACGAGTCCAAATTGTCTGGCCTTTAACGCCGCGCGGACCCGTGTGTATTCAACCAACGAGACGGACCGGCAGGGGGATTCAGGGGAAGGAACAGTCAGCGCCTTTGCGATTGCGCCGGAGACGGGACAACTGACTCTGCTGAACACCGTCCGATCGGGCGGCGCTGGTCCGACTTATGTTAGTCTTCATCCGTCTGGAAAATTTCTGCTGGTGGCCAATTACTTTGGCGGCTCGGTCTCGGTCTTGCCGATTTTGGCAGATGGAAAACTGGGGCCGGCAAGCGATGTGAAAACGGATGAGGGAACGATCGGGCCACGTACAGCCCAGCATGCGCCTCCCGGCAGTTTTGCATTCAGTGGCCATGACCGCACGCATGCGCACATGATTCAGGCTGACGCCTCGGGGCATTACGTCTTTCACGCGGACCTTGGTCTAGACCGGATCTTTGTATGGAAGTTCGACGAGCGCTCCGGGCGCCTTTCACCGAATGATCCGCCTTGGGTTGCATTGCCTCCCGGCGATGGGCCAAGACACTTTACCTTTCATCCGAGTGGACGCTGGTTTTATTCGGTGCAGGAGGAGGGATCGACAGTGGCGGTCTTCGACTACGACTCGGAGAAGGGGCGACTCACCCCAAAGCAGACGATTTCCACTCTGCCTTCGGGGTTTGTTGGCAGCAACTTCTGCTCCGAAATTTTGGTCTCTCCGAACGGCCGGTTCGTTTACGCGGGGAACCGCTTGCACGACAGCATCGCGATTTTTTCCGTCGGTGATTCGGGTGACCTGAGTTTCGTGGGAGAGGAATGGACGCGTGGGAATTATCCGAGGAGTTTTAATTTTGATCCGACCGGACGATTTCTCTACTCGTGCAATCAGCGGGGGGACAACGTGGCGGCATTTCGTGTGGATGCAAAATCCGGCGCCTTAAAATTCACGGGGCACTACACTGCGGTGGGAAACCCATCTGCGATCGTCTTTCTGGATCTGGCTGCGCCCCGATGATCGACGAGTTCGTGCTCGATCGTTTCGGGAGTCGAACGGCTCCAGCAGAGCCCTCTTTTTAGAGGCTCTTGGGTTGGCCTGGGTTATTTGGTTTGGCGGGAAAGCTCGCCGAGCATTTCGAGTAAGGTCTTGGTAATCATGACCGAAGCGTTTTCCTCCACCACGTTGGTGCCCAGCCAAGTTTCGTACCCGCCGAGGGCGTGATGTTCGGGGGTGGGAAGGTAGCCGTGTCTTCCGTTGGCGAGGCCGACGACCATCGTCTTTGGAAACGGACTCTCGCGTTTGAGCTGAAGTCCGATTTCGACGAAGGTTTCAAATGGAATGGCGCAGATTGCCAGGTCTCCGATCCGGAGTGCTTGCAGTTTGATTGTGATGGATTCGTCGGCGCGTTCGGCTGAGGCGATGGTGCTTCTCGCGTAGTTTTGGGCAAGGCGTGGGAGTCTTTCGATAGCCTCCTTATCCTTGATGGCGAGGAAGGCTTTGGACTCCTCGATTTGTTCGGGAGTTGGGCGACGGAAGCGAAGCGTGAGTTCTTTCTCCAGCATGGCGATGGCTGGGGTCGGTTGGTGCTGGCCGATGTCTTGGACGGCACGCCAAGCGGTGTCCGCCGCTTTTTGTGCCACGATCCGGATTTGCTCGAAGGGTTCGCGCGGAGGGCGTGAGGAGCCAAATGGGATGTTGTTGATGTCTCCGGAGGTCCCGTTGGACATCATGGCCACGAAGGCGGGCGAGCCGTTTAACCGGGAGGGCATCAGGCGGGCGAATTCTCCAAAGTAATCGGCGGATACTTGGGCGGGAGGCATTCCGCCGACGTAATGCAGTGAATAATTGGCAAAAAGGCCCAGCGGTTGCCGTTTTTGCGTTTGGACAGACAGAACGGTGATGTCCGGATCCGTGGGCCCCGCCGGACGATCCAGTGTCTCGGAGGAGTTTGGTGGGTTCATTTTAACCTGATCCATTTTTCCGAAGGGGTTTGGCCCCATCCGTCCGGGCTTCAAAAACCAGCGGCGATTGAAGACTTCGTCCTGTAAAGGACGTGCTGCAGCGCCGATGAGGGCGGGTTGCAAGGCGCCGTGGGCACGGGCGATGGAGTCTGCCAATCCTTCTACGAAAATCTTCCGGTATCCTTGGGGCTGAGCCGCGGTGCTTTTGGATCCTGCGGAAGGAGCCGAGTGGGTGTGGGTGGAGCAGACCAGCATCCGGTTGGTGGGGATGCCGGTGCGTTCGGAAGCGATCTGTTTTGCTTCATCGAGAACGTCAGGTCCCGCGCCCAGATTGTCTACCACGCTGATGGAAATCGTTGTGGCTTCTCGGTTTAAAACGATTGAACTGGCGTGTAACGGGTCATGGCAGCGCTGCGCCATATTCGCGCTGAAGCCGCCGGGCATATTCACGGGGAACTCGACGGGTGAGATGTCGGAAGCGGCGGCTCCGGCTCGGAGTCCCGACGGTTCAGCGGCGGCGAAAAGCTCGAGGGGGAGAGTGACGAGCAGTGTGGTAGTGAGCAGCGGGAGGATTTTGGCGCGCATGGGGGTATAGATAACGACCCGCGAGCCGCAAAAATCTAAGGACGGGAAGCTGGGTCGTCTAATTTTGGCGGGAGGGGCGAGCCCACTTGGCGTTTCCAGACAAAGCGGGTTCCAGATTTCACGATTGTTGACTGAGCGCCCGTGATTGCTGGACGCCCGTATCCAGCCCTCCATGAGGACCCCAGTTCGATGACGCACCTCCGGTGCGTGCGTGATGGAATAAACGGCTGAAATAACTGATATTTAACTATAATATAACGGCTTTTTAGCTAACGTTTTTGCTGGTTGTGTCTAATTATGCCTACCACATCACTCTGGTGTTCCAAGTCTGTTCGAGGTGGGGATCGCTCTTGCCGTCAGAGGAGAGCCCTCTTTAGGCGGAATTCTGGGTCTATTGCGGTAGTGCTTTCTAAGACGGATTCGGCTCGGGGATCTTTTCGCTCAGGCTCCTCGCGCTCGTCTCAATCAACATCATCATGCACAGCGTGGATGATGACCCGTTTAGCGACTTTATTGCTCGTATTGTTCGCGCTGTTTGCAGCCGGTGTTTTTTCTCCAAGCGCTGTGGCTCAATATACGGTGGGTTCCCCGGTTTTGCTGGGGGGGAGCAACGATTCTGGCAGCTATTCTGTGTCGATTTCAGGGACGTCTACGGTGACTAAATCGGGAGTCGGCACGTTTACATTGACGGGAAGCAATACATACACCGGTTTGACCACCATTAGTGCAGGAACGCTGGTGGCCGGTGGTAGTCAGGCATTGAGCTCGAACTCGACGGTGAAGTTTGCGAACACGAATGGCGCGCTGCTCGACTTGAATGGCTTCAGCAGCGCGATCGGAGGGCTCGCAGGTGGCGGGACGCTGGGCGGCAATGTTGTGTTGGGGAGTGGAACATTGACTATGGTTACGGCAGCTCTGGGGGCGAAGGACGCGACTGCGATGGTGGGTGGTTCCGATCACAGTTTGTTTTTGAAGAGTGACGGGAGCGTTTGGGCTGCTGGCGATAATACTTATGGGCAGCTAGGAGACGCGACGACTATTCAGAGAAAAAGTCCAGTGCCGGTGATGAGTGGAGTGATTGCGATAGCGTGCGGGCAGTACCATAGTTTGTTTTTAAAGAGTGACGGGAGCGTTTGGGCGTGCGGCTCCAATAGTTACGGCCAGCTAGGGGATGGGACAACGACTCAGAAAAACATTCCAGTGCCTGTGATGAGTGGAGTAGCTGCGATAGCATGTGGGCATAATCACAGTTTGTTTTTGAAGAGTGACGGGAGCGTTTGGGCGACAGGCCAAAACACATACGGCCAGCTAGGAGACGGGACGACGACTCAGAAAAACATTGCAGTGCAGGTGGTTGCTGGAGTCAGCGCGATGGCTGGTGGATACTATCATAGTTTGTTTTTGAAGAGTGACGGGAGCGTGTGGGCGTGCGGCTCCAATAGTTACGGCCAGCTAGGGGACGGGACGGCCACGCAGAGAAACAGCCCTGCGCAGGTGATCAGTGGAGTGAGTGCGATAAGGTGTGGGCAATACCATAGTTTGTTTTTGAAGAGTGACGGGAGCGTGTGGGCGTGTGGGTTTAATGGCGCCGGCCAGCTAGGGGATGGAACGACGACGCAGAGAAACAGCCCTGTGCAGGTGATTAGTGGAGTGAGCGCGATAAAGAGTGGAGACCTGTACAGTTTGTTTTTTAAGAGTGACGGGAGCGTGTGGGCGTGTGGGTTGAATACTAACGGCCAGCTTGGAGACGGAACGGCGGTTAATAAGAGCGCGCCAGTGACGGTAATGAGTGGAGTCAGTGCCATTGGGGGGGCCCATCATCACAGCTTATTTTTGAAGAGCGATGGGAGCTTGTGGGCTGCTGGAACGAATACTTGCGGCCAGCTTGGGGACGGCACGGTCACGCAGAGAAACAGCCCTGTGCCGGTTCTGAGCCCTGCGTTGTATCTGGGATCTATTTCAGGCTCCGGCGGTTTGGTGATCTCGGGCTCAGGGATTCAGTCGCTTGGCACGCAAAATATCTACACGGGGCTCACGAAGCTGAGCAGCGGAGTTTTGCTTGCGAGTTCGCTCGGGAATGGGGGCACGCCGAGCGCCCTTGGCTCATCGTCCACTGATCCCGCGAATCTACTGTTCGCGGGCGGTACTCTGATGATCTCGGGGACGTCGGACACCAGTACCGATCGGGGGTTTACCGTGAGTGCCGGGAGTGTTGCGATGATCAACATCCTGAACCCAAGGAGCCTGATTGTCGGCGGTAGCATTGTCGGTGCCGGGAGTTTGACCAAGGATGGGAGTGGAATCTTGGCGTTGGCTGGATCGGTTTCCTATTCGGGCACCACGACCATCAGCGCTGGAACCTTGTCGGTATTGGGCGTGTTCTCAGGCACTGGAAACATCGCGAATAGCGGCTTTTTCCAGTACGCGAATTCAGGAGGCGCAACGACCATCGCAAGCGTGATTAGTGGCGTGGGGGCCGTCCGCGTGAGTGACGGCACGCTCACACTGTCTGGTGCGAACACCTACACGGGCGGCACCACGATTGCTTCCGGATCTCTGATTGTGGCGGGTTCTCTTGCGCCGACTGGTGGGATCGCGAATAGCGGCGTGTTCGAATACCGGAACGCGAATGGTTCGCAAGCCATCTCAGGAGTGATCAGTGGCAGTGGGTTCGTCAAAGTCGGATCAGGCACGCTAATCCTGAGTGGGACGAACACTTACTCGGGAGGCACAAATCTGTCGGCGGGTTCGCTTGTGCTGGGAGGGACTGCGGCCTTAGGCGCGGGATCCCTGGCGATTTTGGGCGGCGGGACGCTGAGCGCCTCGACGGCCTTAACGCTGAATGGGCTCTCTCAAATCTGGAATGGGAGTTTCACCTTTGCTGGGACAAACCCGCTCGTTTCGGCAGCCGGAGCCGTTGTTCTTGGCGCTGATACGACAGTGACGGTGATTGCGAGTTCGCTTGCGGTGGGTCAAGTAACCGGCGCTTACGGGTTGACGAAATCAGGCGCCGGAACATTGATCCTTTCGGGCACGAACACATACAGCGGACCGACCACGGTCAATTCTGGGACGCTCGTGCTGGACGGAGCCAGTGCGTTGCCCTCGGGTTCAGCGTTGACGGTAGCTTCGGGTGCGGTGGTTGTGTTGCAGAATGGCGCGTTACCGTTGAGCTACAGCGGATCCGGGACGCTTGCTTATGGGACGGGATCCTCCGTTTCGTTTGGGGCGGTGAACGAGTCCGGCAGCTTCGCCATGTCGATTTCGGGAGCCTCCACCGTAACGAAATTGGGGAGTGGGGTGTTCACGCTAGCGGCTAGTAACTCGTATTCGGGTGTGACGACGATCGGCGGGGGCACGCTAATGGCCGGAGGCAGCCAGGCGTTGAGCGCTAACTCGGTGGTAAAGTTGGCGAACAGCGATGGAGTGCTGCTCGATCTGGCGGGGTACTCGAGCACGATCGGTGGGCTCTCAGGCGGAGGGACGCTCGGAGGGAACGTGGTGATTGGAAGCGGAGCATTGACGATGCTCACGGCGGCTCAAGGCGCAAAGGATGTGACGGCGATCGCGTGCGGGGATAACCATAGTTTGTTTTTGAAGAGTGACGGGAGTGTGTGGGCGAGTGGGTACAATTATTACGGCCAGCTGGGGGCGGGACGACGATGCAGAGAAACAGCCCGGTGCGGGTCATGAGTGGAGTGATTGCGATCGCAAGTGGG
>CANFNA010000110.1 GCA_947448395.1 Chthoniobacteraceae bacterium | reverse complement strand
ATCGTGTTGCCCACCAGCGCCGCGGGCCCAGACACCAGACTCAATGTCACAGGCAATCCAGAAGATGCGGTAGCTGAAATATTAAACGGAGCATCTGCAAGCGTGTGAGCCGGAACCGATGAAAACGCGATCGTCTGCGCATTCTTTGTAACGGTGATCGTCCTTTCAACATTCGTCGCAGGATTGAATCGGAGGCTCCCAGCCTGAGATGAACGAACCGTAACCGTCCCCAATCCCGTGAAGGAAACGGTATTCCCGCTCAAAGTTCCAGGCCCGCTCACAATCGAGTAAGTCACAGGCAGCCCCGAACTACTCGTGGCACTCAATGTCAAACTCCCATCCAAAATCTGGCGATCCGCAATCGCGGGGAACGTGATCGTCTGCGCCACAGGAATAATCGGAGTCACCGTAACAACAAACGAGCCCGTGACCGTGTTGCCGTCCGCATCCACAGCCGTTGCCGTGACGGTCGTTGCCCCAATGGGGAAACTCGAACCACTGGGTTTGGAATAACTGATGGTCGCGCCCCCCGCCACGTTCACCGGGGTCGTCGCATTCGCGTAATTCACAACGGCTCCAATATTGTCAGTTGCCTCTACGTTAAAACTTGCTGGAACAGAAAGCGTGAGCGCCTGGGCCGGAGTCCACTCAATGAGATAATGCAGCAGGTTTCCCGACTGGATATCGTTCCACTGACCAGCCTGCCCGATCGCGTCGTATGACAGCGATGCAGGCCAACGTTCGAGAGCCATCGCGACGCGATTTTGCGTTCCAAGGTAATTGTCGGGCTCCGGCCCCCCAGCCGCACTCGCGCTGCGCCCCCAGTTTTGATACGCCCCCCCAACGCTCGATCCACCACTCCCATTGGTCCAAAATGAAGTCGCCGGATTATCAGACCAAACATACGTTCCTTCCGTAGTCTCCTTCCCTCCGATCCAAATATACGCCGAGCCCCCTCCGTCGGCAGCCGTGGTGGAAACCAATCCGCTCACTGCGTTCAAAACGCCGGCATTTTCTTCCGCTGAATCGATGTGAGCCAAGTGTCCCCCTTTTGAAACCGCATCCGCTTCCGCATCGGTCCATGTTTTGGCCGTCCGGCCCAACCGATAATAGTGCCCCCCAAACCAAAAACTGTGATCCGGTTGAACCGAGGATCTCGTGAGCGTCACGGTATAGCTTTTTGTGGTCACCCGATCTTGCGAGGTCACTTTGATTTCCACTGTGTTCGTACCCACTGGGAGCATCTGCGAACTACTGGCTACCCCACTTTCAACAAACCATGCAGGGCCTCCATTGATCGTGTATTGAATGCTGTAAGGAGATTTTTCCCCAGTCGCGGTGACCGTGAACGAACTCACCTCATTCCCGACACTCTGAGCATAGCTGGTTGTTAATCCGGAAAATGCAGGACTCAACGCCCCAGTGCTCAGCACCAAATTACTCAGGTTGGCATTGGTACTTAAGGTCGAGAAAGTCGCTGCAGTGCCGTAAGTGCTCCCATTGATATTCGTCGCATAAGTATTAAAACTATAACCAGTTCCATTGGTTAGCCCCGTCACGACCGTAGAAAAAGATCCGGTACCACTTGAAACACTCACCTTCGTGACGCCAGTGCCGCCAATTAGGGGATTCGAGTTGGTCGAAGTGAGCGAGTAAACCACTCCTCGTTCGAGGACGCTCGCGCCTCCTTGAGTCAGAACATTCCCGGCGAGAGTGGCAGTCGTTGAGGAGACACCTGAAGCCGCTGTAGTTGATGCCGTGGGGAGAGCGTACGTCATCACTTGAGTCGTGATCGCCACCGGAGTCCGCCGAGTCAGTATCGTTTGATCCCCGAGTTGCCCGGCGGTATTTTGCCCCCAAGCCCAAAGTTGTCCGTTACTGTCGAGGCCGATCGAATACGAATGACCAGCTGCCACTTGAATCCAATTTGTAGAACTTCCAATCTGGTAGGCTGTCGAACGATTCGCTGTCGCCCCATCCCCAAGCTGAGAATATTGATTTCTTCCCCAAGACCATAGTGTGCCGTCGCTCTTGATGGCTAAGTTGTGCTCCAATGATTGCGCGCCATCAACTAACTGCCAGTTGCTCCCACTTGATTGGACCGGCGTTAAGGAATTTACGAACGTTCCATCGCCAAGCGTTCCTTTCAAATTTAATCCCCAAGCCCAGAGCGTTCCATCGCCTTTCACACCCAACGTGTAGCTCATTCCAGCGGAGGCAGAAATCCAGTTTGTACCCGTATCGACCCGCCACGGGGTTGAGCGCGGCACGGTCGTGCCATCCCCAACCTCCCCTTGAGCATTCGTGCCCCAAGTCCATAAGGAACCATCACTCTTGATCGCCACCGAGTGATACTTACCCGCTGCGATGAAGGCCCAGTTGGTATCGCTCCCCACCTGTTCGGGGATGGTGTAGTCTGCCGGACTTACTATGCCAAGCTGACCGTCACTATTCGATCCCCACGACCAAAGAGTGCCGTCGCCCTTCAACGCCAAAACATGACCCAATCCGCAGGTCACCGCGATCCAACGGTTGTCGGTTCCTACCCTCGTCGGACTGTAACGCATCACCGTGGTTCCATCTCCGAGATTGCCGGAACCGTTTCCACCCCAACCCCAGAGTGAACCATCCTGTTTGATTCCCATAGAAAAACTGAAGCCGCAAGCGACCGAAACCCAAGTATTATCGGTCCCAACTTGCCTCATGGTACTGTTCTGATTCGCATCTGCGGTCCCCCATCCCAGTTGCCCCACATCATTGCCCCCCCAACTCCAAAGGGTCCCATCGCTTTTGATGCACAAAGTATGCGATTCACCAGCGGCAATCGTCGCTCGTTTCAGCACCGGAGCGCTGATAGCATTGCTCACAGGACCAAATAGAAGCGCAAAAAGAGCGACCCATGCGGAGAGCAGAAACCGTGTTTGTAAATTCTAAGGGGGGATGTCGACGGGAAAAAATGAGGATAGCCACTGCGTAGCGAGCAGTGCAACTACTGGACTGGACGTCAGTGCAACGGGTTTTGCCGCCGCCCAATAGATGTCCCTGATCGTTATCAAATTGTCCTGAATCAAGCCACACCTACAATCCAAAACCATGCACTGAACCACCGAATTACAAACAACTACCCACCCAACCTTTGTCTAACGGCGGTACTCAAAAAGGAACAACACCACACACCGAGAGCGTCCGCATCATGGCAGGGAAGAGAAGGTTTAACTGACGGCTTTCCGAAACGGGTAAATCGATGGGCTGATCAGATTGCCATGGAAATTTGCCACGAGCAGTGATTCATCCCTCACTTGCGAGTTAGTGACCTTCGCTCTTGAGCCGCAGCACCTCGTTCGTCTTTGAAACGATTGCGTCGGAGATCATCTTATAAGCCGATGAAAACCAGTGATATTCATCTCCAGCCGCCAGCTCAAGCTTTGCTACAAACGGGGTGTACATATCAATGACCTCAACGCCCTCCTCTTTCATGACCTGTTCCGCAATTCGATTGATGCGTATCACCACTGGATTCTTTTCCCCCAGAGCGTCCACAGGCTTTCCGGGAGAACTGCTACGCGCGGTGTGCGGCGTTGTTGCAATCCAGAAAAGCTTGGCCTGCGGGGCTCCCCTTTTAAAGCCCCGAACAATCGCGCGAGTTGTTTCGGCTATCTGCTCGTCACTTGCCTTCTCTGGCGTCCAACTCAACGAGTGCAGCCCATTATTAAAGAAGATTAATTGGAAGTCCGCTGCAGAGGCGCCCTGCTGAATTAGAGAATCCACCTTTGGATCAAGTCCTCCAACAAAGTGAACCCAGTGATAAGCGTACACCTTCCCTTCGAGAGCCGGAAGCAAGTGCTGTCGATATCCTCCCGAAATGGAATCTCCATAGAAGAGAAGCTTGGGGCGCTTGCTATCAACCACGGTTGGGGCATCGATCATCCAGTTTTTACCAGCAATAGCGCCTCTTGGTTCGAGGCCCTGCTTTTCCTTGGGAGACTTATATTCAAAGTCGGCTCCATATACTTTCAGCGCTAATATTTTCGCTGCAATAAACGTTCGTTCACGGGGCATGAGCTTTTTCCCCACCCACATCGGTTCATTGTTGGGAAGTACTAAAGTAAAATGCCGGCTACCGGGCACATCATCCAAATAGTAAGAAGCGACCCCTTCACGCACTGCGATAGTAAAGGTGTGAGGTTTATTGGGCTCAAAACTCATTCGAATCCCCCCAATATGCATCCCGTTAATAATCGGGCGGTACACTTTCCAAGAACCGGACTTGCCATTAATGCACGTTAAACCCAGGCCGGTGTCTTCCCCGTCCGCACGTTGCTTTAGGAGCACATTGAGGCTCGTATCTTCAACCAGCTCTGGAAAAGAAACCGTCACTTGAACCGTAAAGTTTCTCTGATCCTGAAAAGCGCTAGCCGGCACCCCAAAATAATGGTCGCCACCAACGGTCACCCCGCCGTCATCCCCTCGGTTGGCACCATGATTGAGTTCCTCGGGGATCTCGCTTTTGGCGAGGTCCCAAACCGGCAGAGGGGCCTGAGCCCGAAGTGAACTGACAAATCCCAAGATCAGCAACGAGGTGTACAGGGCTTTCATTTTGATTTCTCCAAATTTGAGGCGCCGCGAATGTTTCGATTTGTCGCAGTTCAAGCGATCCGCAAATCACCCGATATTGGGGATGGATCGTTTTGGCAACCCATTCGAATTGCGGAGATTTAGTCAAATCGGCCTCCGTTTTGATGTCTCTGATTGGTCGGAGTGCGGCCGGGAATAGAGGGTTGCGCAAACGTCTCAGCTCTCTAAATCGCGCGTTCTCGCGTTGATAGCCCTCCTCCGCTCCTTTATTGGATCCTCATGCGTCTTTCCTCTTTCCCCCTCCTGTGTCTGCTCGGCCTCAGTGTTTCCCCCGCTTTTTCTGCCGAAATTTCAGGAAACGCCTCAAAAAGCGGCAGCCTCAAGCCCGAATCTCGCGAGCCCAAACCCTTCGTAGCCACCTCCGATGGCAGTGAGGAAACCAGTCGAAAATCCCTTCGACTCCCGCCCGGCTTCGTTGCGGAAACATGGGCGAGCGAACCTATGCTTTCTAACCCGGTCGCGTTCACCTTTGACGACCAAGGCCGTTGCTTCACTTCTGAAACTAACCGGTATCGGTCCAGCACCCTCGATATCCGGCATTACATGTTCATGCTGGAGGATGACATGGCTTCACGCAGTGTTGAGGACCGGATTCGGTACTCCAAAAAGAATTTCCCGAACGACTGGCAGACGCTGGAACAACAAACCGAGGTAGTGCGGCTTCTGGAGGATACAACCGGCAAAGGAAAGGCCGATCGTTCCCGCGTGTATGCCGATGGGTTCACGACCATGTTGGATGGGATTGCCTCCGGTGTTTTAGCTTATAACGGGAATGTCTGGTTCACCAACATCCCGAACCTTTGGCAGTTCAAAGGCATTCGAGCGGATGGACGCGCTGAATCCCAAAAATCCCTGAGTTTCGGCTGGGGCGTGCGCTACAGCTACACAGGACACGACTTCCACGGACTCTCCCTCGGTCCAGACGGTCGCCTCTATTTCACTATTGGCGACCGTGGGGCTCACATCGTCGATCCGAAAACCGGCAAGACCTTGATTGATCTTCCCGACGAAGGCGGCGTCTTTCGTTGCGAGCAGGACGGCTCACACTTGGAGCTCGTCATGAAGGGGCTCCGGAATCCCCAGGAAACCGCGTTCGACCATTTGGGCAATCTATTCACCGGCGACAATGACGGGGATATGGGAGACCGGGAACGCTTTGTTTACGTCGTGCCTGGAGGGGACGCTGGGTGGCGGGTGGGTTGGCAGCATCATCCTATCGGCAAAGCCTACAACCCTTGGATGTCGGAAAATCTATGGAAACCCAGAGATCCGAGTAATCCCCAACCAGCTTACGTCATCAGTCCTATTCTGAATATTCCCGACGGTCCCTCGGGAGTTGCTCACTATCCCGGAACCGGTCTTCCTGCCCAATACGATGACCACTTCTTTGTATGCAGCTTCAAAGGATCCTCGGCCGCAAGCGCCATCAATCACTGGTCCGTCAAACCCTCTGGCGCAGGATTCGCAACCGATCAGGAGCCCAAGGAATTTGTCGGGATCTCCAAGCCCACCGATGTTGAATTCGGACCCGACTCCCAACTTTATTACAGCGACTGGGGCACCGAAGGATGGGAAAGCAAAGGACGGGGCCGGATTTACAAGATCCGTCACGAAGAGGCCTATGCCGCCGCTAAATCACAGGTCGAGAAGGTTCAGTCCTTGCTGAAGGCAGGCTTGGCCAGCCTTCCAACCGGAGAACTGGCGGAACTCTTGGGCTATCCCGATCAACGTATTCGTCTGCGAGCACAGTGGAGTCTAGCCGCTCGATCAGAGGCTGCAGCAATCTTCATGAAAGTTCTCTCCACTTCCAAAGATCGCCTAGCGCGTCTGCACGCAATCTGGGGAGTTGGTCAGGTGGAGCGCACCAATCCATCTCTCAAAGCCTTGGCGGGACTGCTGCCATTCCTAACAGATTCAGATTCGGAGGTGCGCGCCAACATTTTGAAGGTCATTGGAGATAACAAACAGACCTCATTTGCTGGCAATGGAGCGTTGGAGCGTTCATTGAAAGACCCAGAGCCTCGCGTTCGCTTCTTCGCAGCCCTTGCGGTAGCGCAAACAAAAGCTACAGCCGCCCTTCCTCAGGTTGTTGAAATGCTCAGGGAAAACGCAAATCAAGACCAGTACCTCCGCCACGCCGGAGTCCTCGCACTGGCTTCTTGCGCAGATGACGCCGCACTTCAGAAAGCTTCTGCCGATGCCTCCCCCGCGGTTCGTCTAGCGGCACTCCTCGCCTACGGCCGCTTGCAAAGGGTCGAAATCTCGAAGTTCCTGTCTGATGAATCGCCCGATCTCGTGACTGAAGCCGCGCGAGTGATCACGGACACTCCGGTGAAGGAAGCGCTGCCGGCTCTTGCGAAACTTGCTTCAAAGGAAGGACTGAACTCGCACGTTGCTTTGCGCGCTCTCAACGCCGCTTTCCGCAACGGATCGGCTGAAGACGCGAAGGCCGTTGTGGCCTATGCCGCGAATCCGAAGCATGAACAAGGCCTGCGCGTCGAAGCACTCACGCAGATCGGATTCTGGGCCAACCCACCGGCTCGTGATCGTGTGATCGGCATCTACCGTCCACTTCCCGAGCGTCCTGCCACGGATGCTCAGAATGCCCTTTCAGGAGCTTTCGCAGCCCTCGTGGCGGGAGATGAAAAAGTGGCGCTGCTCGCTTGTGATGCCGTGGGGAAAATTCAGGCAGGCGGCTGCATTCCATCGCTCCTCGAAGCGGTTAAAAATGAACGGATCAAAGGTCAGGTGCGCACCGCAGCGCTAGATGCCCTGGCATCTCTCAAGACTCCGGCTTTGCAAGAAGCGCTCACAACAGCGCTCACTTCCACAGACTCGGGACTCCGCACAATGGCAGCGCTTCTCCTTGCCAAGACTGATCCCAATGCCGCCGCAGCAAAACTTGTCGTTGCTTGGACTACCGCTAATCCAGCCGCAAAAAAGCAGTTAGCCGACACCCTCGCCAAGGTTACCAGCCCAGAAGCGGACAAGTTCTTTGCAAGCACGCTCGCGAACCTCACGCAGGAACCCAAAGAAGCGCATCTCGAGATTCTTGAAGGCGCTGCAAAACGCTCAGCACCTCTGGTGAAGGAGGCGCTCGCGAAGTACGAGGCGTCGATCCCCGCCGGCGACCCCTTAGCCAAGTATTCCCCAACCCTTTTTGGAGGAAACCGAGAGTCCGGCGAGAAGCTCTTCAAGGAGCACGCGGTGGCGGCGTGCATGCGTTGTCATAAGATCAAAGGTTCCGGAGGAGACGCAGGCCCCGAACTCACGCATTTTGCGAAAACACACGACCGGAATTACATCTTAGAAAGCATCGCCAACGTGAATGCCAAGATCGCACCAGGCTTCCAAATGGTCGCGATCACCCTCAAAGACGGAGGCTTTAAAGCCGGTCTACTCAAGTCCGAAGACCCGACTAACGTCACGCTTCAGATGCCCCCAGCCCCTCCGGAAGTCGTTCCCGTCGCTCAAATCGCTAAGCGTGACAACGCCCCGAGCGGAATGATCCCAAATATTCCCGATCTCATCTCAAGGCGCGAACTGCGCGATATCGTGGAATACGTTTCATCACTCAAATAATCCACAGTCTGCTCATTGCCTGCAAAAACAGATCATCTCCGTGGATTAGAGCATTCCCTCTGACCCATCGGAAAACCGCCCCGAATCAGGTCGTTCCAATGCTGAAAAAGAGCGCATGGCGCCTTCTAACTTCCCTCTGCATGTCTGTGATGGCCGCGCGAACCGTAGCGGCTGGAGATACGCGGGTGCTGATTTGGGATGAACAACAACCCGAACAAAAATCGGCCTACAACAAGTTCCTTGGGGAAACCATCGGCGAGTGGCTGTCAAAACAGCCTGGGTTCCAAGTCCGCTACGGTTATTTGGCGATGCAGTCGTACGGCTTGGATGATGCCTCTCTCGATAACACCGATGTCATCGTATGGTGGGGACACCGCAAGCACGCTGCGGTCTCTCCGGAACGCGCAGAAGCCGTGACGAAAAGAGTTTTGGAGGGACGCCTCGGCTTTATCGGGATGCACTCCTCCATCCATGCGAGACCATTCCTTCGGCTCATGGAGGAGCGCGCCAAACAAGATGCCCTAAATCAAATCCCTGCAGAAAAACGGCAGCACGCCCAATTTGAGTTTCTGCCAAGCCCTCCCCGAGGTGTCGCGTTTGAGCCTCAAATCGATTGGCAAGACTCCCTTTGCAAGCTCATGCGCCCAAGTGGATGGATCGCGAAATGGCGGGCCGATGCCAAACCCGGACACATTCAAACCCTCCTCCCTGAGCATCCAATCGCCAAGGGATTGCCTTCACGCTGGTCCATTCCCCAAACCGAAATGTACGACGAACCGTTTCACGTTCCCGAACCAGACTCGGTCATCTTTGAAGAAACTTGGGAGAGTGGAGAACATTTTCGAAGCGGATGCACTTGGGCAGTCGGACGCGGATACGTCTTCTACTTCCGTCCCGGACACGAAACATACCCAGTGTTCCGACAGGAAGAAAATCTCAGGGTCATTGAAAATGCCGCCTCATGGCTCATTCACAATCGCTAAGCCCTGAAGCAAACGACACGCACTCTCTACTTGGATTCTAAGCCCGCCGTATTGACTGCAATTACACGGTAGCGATGCGCTTTTCCTGGTTCCGGCTTCGAATCGGTAAACTTCATTTCCGCTAGAGGAAAACTCGGTGTGTCGCTGTACTGCAACCCCTGAAAGATTGGTCTCCCAAAGGGATTCTTCGCCACTTCAGGAACCTTACCGATCACTTTCCCATCGCGCTCGATCACAAAGTGCGAAAGCCCACTCTCAAGATCTGCCTCCGCGTCCCACGCAACAACATTCCCCGAAACGCGCACGTTCGTTGGGGCAGGCGGTGGAGTCTTATCGAGAATCGCGGTGTCCTTCACATACTGCATCCAGGCGGTGGCTATCGCCTGATTTGGCAACCACACCGCCTTGCTTGAGTCCCCAGAAAACTGATTGGCAGGCAACGCCTCAGTCCCAAGGAGCGGAGCCATCCACGCTGCCTCTGTCGGCATTGCTTGAAGCGGACCTCCCGGTGCTTTGGGCAGGCGCGCACTGAGGCAAGCGTCCAGCCAAGCTATAGCCATATATCGCTGGTTCCCACACTCATGGGCCGTCAGGGGATCAACCGCGACCCCAATGAGAGCGCCCTTTGCGCGCATCTCCGTAAAGAAAGCTTCGTTTGCCGGCCAGACCCCGCCAAAACGCCCCCCCTTTTCAGATACCCCCTCCTTGGTTCCTGGATTGCACATCATCGGAACCGTGAGAGCTCCCGCTGAAACCGTGTGAGCCTTGATGGTCGCTCGATCAGGGTTCTCTTTAAGCAACGGCACCCCAGATCTGAGCCAAACGGCAGCCACTCGCTCCGGATACAACAGAGTCATTCCCCCGGCCCAATGCCCTCCTCCACTATGTCCCCAGAGT
>CANFNA010000109.1 GCA_947448395.1 Chthoniobacteraceae bacterium | reverse complement strand
GTCATTCGGAAAATCAAACCAATCGATCCGGAGCCCTTTCATAACGACACCCATGAGCATCTCACCTATAAACTCCTCCCCCACTGCTGGAACGAATCCAAATCTGAACAGCGATGCTGTCGACGAGAAGCGCATGGCGGCGTTCAAAACTTTGGTCGACGCTTTAAAAAGCGGCGATATCGGGGCTGCCCAAAATGGATATGCCGAACTTAAAGGTCTCGTCCCAGCTGGACAGTTAGCGGATCCCAGCAGTCCTCTTGCCCGTTTGGGAGCCGCCTTGGAATCAGCAGATGTCAATGGGGCGAAAGCGGCTCTGGCTTTGATGCTGAAGGGATCGTCGCATCATCTACACCGCGTATCTGGATCTGCATCAAGCGGCGCTGAGCAAGGTTCTAATGCGGCTGATCCTGGCGATATCGGGCGCATGAATGATCACGACAGTGATGATCAAGTCGGGGCGGCAGGGGCGGCCATGTCGAACTCCGTCGGGGGAATGAGCGGAAGTAAATTGAGCGTGACCGCTTAATTAGCGGGATCGAATAAGCATCCTCGAGTCTTGAGAATCGAGCTTGAGGATGTTGGACCGATTCGCAAATTGGTTCCTTGGTTCGGCGGCGCTTGGAAAGCGGTTCGTTAGGATGGCTCTAATCCATGGCAGTGAAGTCTGTCATGGATGGTTTGGGAGGGTGTCTACTTGAGAAGCATGAGCCCTCGTCCGAGAAAGCTGAGACCGAGCGCTATGAGAAGACAGGAGGAGATGTAGGGAGCGCGATGGGCAACGCGGCTGAACCAGTTCGATTTTTCCGCGAACTTTTGAAAGCCCCACGCAGCAAGGACCCCAACGGAAATCATGGTGATCGCCAATCCTAGGCTGAAGGCTGCGACGATGCTGAACCCAAGCGTGAAACGCTTGAGTTGGAGGCAGACAATGAGAATCGAGACAGCGGCAGGGCAGGGCATGAGGCCTCCGGTGAGGCCGAAGAGGATGATCTGGCCGGTGGTCACATTACGGTTGGTGAAACGACGACGGATCTCTTCGGCGTGGGCCCTTGCGTGAGCATCTTCTTCCTCAGCGTCGCCATGGGCGTGATGATGATGATGATGATCGGCGTCTTCTGTGTACTCTAGCGACACCTCCGTCATTCCTGATGAGCCTTCTAATCGAAGGGAGGCAGTGAACTGATGAGGTTCTGGAATTGGCGCATCGCTCTCCCAGTAGGAGGCCTTCTTCACAAACATGAACGTTTTCTCCGTTCCATTTTCCCATCGAGAGAATGCGGAGATGGGAATGGGGCCGGGTTTGGTTGGGAATGGGATGCGGAAGACCGGCGGCACCTTGTCTTCGAAGATTTCCAGAGTCAGATCACCATCTGGAGTGTGGAGTGTTTTGGTTTCCTCCTGAGGATGGTGATGATGATGGTCGTCGGTGTGGTGATGATGGTGTTGGTGTCCTTGTTCTTTACGCAGGTGCATGATGGTCCACAGAGCCATGCCGACGACAATGACACCGCTGATGAGTAGGAAGTAGGGCTCGCTTTGTTCGACGTTGGAATGGGCGGAGCCGTATGAGAGAGCGATCGTGGCCAGCACCCAAATGATCAGCGAGTGGGAAATGGCGGCGCTGAGTCCAAGCAGGGCGGCTTGGAGGACGGTGCCTCGGATGGCGATGATGAAGGCGGCCATCATCGTTTTGGAGTGTCCTGGTTCGAGCCCATGGAGGGCCCCAAGAACGATAGCGACGGGAATATAGAGCCAGACATGCGCCGAGCCCTGCTGGAGGAGTTGCAAGAAATCCATTGGGTGATTGTGGGGATCTTAAGGCATTGCTGTGATTGGTCGATGCTCTGCGACAGCTGGATCGCAATCATTCAACTCGGGGCGCGGCTATCGAGGGTGTCTCGTTCCCCCCAGGCTGCGACACCAGAGATGGTCGAACAGACGGACTGTCAACACGTTGAAGTTCGCTTTCGCTAAGCGCGATGACGAAGAAGGCGTATGAATGCGCTGCTTTAAGCTTACGTATTCTCGAGATTACAATGTGTCCTACCAAGACGAACCCCCGATTTGTTTTATGAATCTCCTCTTACGCAAACTGACCCTCGCTCTGCTTCTTAGTGCCCCAACCGCTATCCTTGCCGCGGATAAACCGAATATTCTTTGGCTGATTGCGGAGGATATGGGGCCGACCCCGAGTTGTTATGGCAACAAGGACATCACGACGCCGAATCTGGATCGGTTGGCCTCCGAGGGGGTGCTTTACACTAGGGCTTACACGACAGCGCCTGTTTGTTCACCGAGTCGGTCTGCGTTTATGACGGGGATGTACCAGACCACCATTGGGGCCCACAATCATCGGTCGCACCACGGGGACGGTTTTACGCTCCCTGAGGGTGTGAAAGTGATTCCGCATTGGCTGAAAGAAGCGGGTTATTTCTGCACAAATCTTAAAGAACTGCCTGCTTCCTTTGGGTTTAGTGGGACTGGAAAGACGGATTGGAATTTCGAGGTTCCGGGAGAGCGGTTTGAGACTGGAAGATGGGAAGATTTGAAGTCGAAGGGTCCGTTTTTGGCCCAAATCAACTTCCATGAAACGCACCGGAAGTACATCGGGGTTCATCAAGTGAATCCTGATAAAGTAACGATCGCGCCGTATTATCCGGATCATCCTGTGACGCGCAATGACTGGGCTTCCTATTTGGATGATGTGCTTTCGCTAGATAAGAAGATCGGGGTTGTTTTGAAGGAACTAGAAACTGCTGGGCTCGCTGATGACACGATCGTTTTGTTTATGTCGGATCACGGAGAGTCCCATGTGCGAGGCAAACAGTTCGTGTACGAGGAAGGGCTGCATATTCCGTTAATCATCCGGTGGCCGAAAAACTTCGCGGCACCCAAACAGATCACGCCGGGAAAAGTGGACAATCGTTTTATCGAATCCATTGATCTTGCGCCTACGCTGCTTCGTGCGGCTGGTTTGCCGAAGCCTGCAAAGATGCAGGGTCGAATCTTTTTAGGCGACGACGTGGAGGCTGATCGCACGATGGCTTTCGGGGCTAGGGATCGTTGTGATGAAACCGTGTTTCGTCTGCGGAGCGTGAGGGATGATGGTTATCGTTATATTCACAACTTCACCTCGGAGCGTCCTTTTCTTCAGGCGAATGCCTACAAGGAACGCTCTTATCCTGTGTGGAATTTGCTCAAGGAGTTGCATGCGCAGGGGAAGTTGACTCCAGAACAGGAGTTTCTTTGTCAGCCGACGATGCCTGAGGAAGAGCTGTACGATTTAAATGCGGATCCGCATGAGATTCGGAACCTTGCCAAGTCGGAGGTTCCGGAGCACCAGGCTGCCCTGAAGAAGCTCCGTTCTGCATTGGACCGCTGGATTGAGGAGACCAACGATCAGGGTCGTTTTTTTGAAACGCCGGAAGTCATCCGAGAGCAAACGAAACCTTCCAAAAAGCAAAAGGCTTAGGGGACTCGTCTTGGGAAACCTTGAGTTAAGGTTTCTGCGTTTGTGACGAATTCGACGGGTGCGGCAAAGCGTCCGTTTTTCCGTTGTTTTGAAAATCCTCTTCGTCGAGATCGTCCTCGATATCCTGTTTCATTTGTCGGGAGAGGAAAGGGCGAAGGAAGCCGTAGAAGAGATAGGCGATAAAGATGACGGCAGGCATCCACTCGAAGTTCATCACGGTGACGACGACCCCGATGAGGATGAAGGCGAATTTTGGAAGAGAACGGGTGGAACGCCACGAGAACCCCTTGAAGCTTGGGTACTTGAAACGGCTGAACATCATCCATGCTAAAAAAAGCATGAGCGGAGGCAGAACCCAGCGCCCTGGGCCAAGTTCGCGGTCATGCTCGTCCATCCAGAGCATGAAGAGGGTCAGGGAGGCAATCAGTCCGGCGGCTGCCGGGATCGGGAATCCAGTGAATTCGCGGTTGGCGGCGACGGAATCGGCTGCTGCGAGGCAGTTGAATCGAGCCAGTCTCAGGGCGCCGCAGACGAGGTAAATGGAGGCGATGATCCATCCGAACCGAGGAAATTCGAAGAGAACGATTTTGTAGACCATCAGGGCTGGGGCGACCCCGAAGGATACGATGTCTGCTAGGGAGTCGAATTCTCTTCCGAAAGGGCTTTCATGCCCGCCGAGTCGGGCGAGTCGGCCATCGAGGAGGTCGAAGATGCAGGAAGCGAGAATAAGCCAGATGGCGTAATGGATTTGGAGGCTGGCGTCGGCAAGGGCAACCGGTGCGCCTGCGGATCCGGCGAAGATCATGGCGCTTTCGACAATCTTGAGGGAGGCTGCGAACCCGCAAAAGAGGTTTCCCGCCGTCATGAGGTTGGGAAGCAGGTAGATTTTTGGTCCTTTGTCCTCGCTCATAGGATCGGAATGTTGCCGTGGAGACTGAATTACTGAGCTTTTGGGAATCGGGCGATGACCGTCTGTCCTCCGAGGACTTTCTGGCCGACTTGCACGGAGACTTCGCAGTCGAGGGGAACGAATACCTCGGTGCGTGAGCCAAAGCGAATCATGCCGAAGCGGTGTCCTTTGGAAATGGTGTCACCGACTCGGTTCCACGGGACGATTCGTCGGGCGATAGCACCGGTGATTTGGCGGACAACGAGAGTGGCTCGGAAACCTTGGAAGGCCCAGGTTTGAGCCTCATTTTTACTCGAGCATTCGCGATGGCGGGCATCGAGGTAAGGGCCGGGGTAGGTTCCTGGGAAATGATTCAGGTAGGTGACCGTTCCGTCGATGGGGGCGCGGTTGGTATGGACGTCGAAGACTGAGAGGAACACGCCAATGCGTTTCATTGGTGTTTTTAGGAATTCCGACTCCTCCATTTCCACGATTTCAGTGACCACGCCGTCTGCGGCCGAGAGAATATCGAGTGGATCCTGAGATCCGGCGCGTTCAGGGTCTCGGAAGAAATTAAGGCAGAAAAGAATCCCGAGAGCGGCGATGGCTGTTAGCCAGTGGATGTTGAGGTAAATACCGGCTGCCAGCGGCAGAAGTAGGAGGGCGAAAATCCAACGGCCTTCCCAGAGAGTTTGAAAACGCATGGGGGAGAGTACGCGTTCTTTGGGGGAGGGGGTCAAGCGGGATGCCGTTCGAGGGGGCGTTAAAGCGATGCGGTCTTTAAGCGATGAGCCTCGGCGTGGACTCGAAAGGAAAGCGTGGAGCTTCTGGAGAACACTTGCCAGCAGCGGAAGGTTAAAGGATAGTCGCTCTCCTTTTTAACTCGTCCCTCAATTTCTCAAAACACCATGGCAGCAGCAAACGATCTCCGCAAAGGCATGTGCATTCGATACAATGGCAACCCTGCCATCGTGCTTGAAGTTCAGCACCGGACCCCAGGGAACCTGCGTGCCTTTGTGCAGGCGATTATCCGTTACATTGGAACTGGCAAGTCCGCCGATGTTCGTTTTGGGTCGACGGACAAGGTGGAGACGGTGGATGTGAACCGTGAGAATCTGGAATTCTCGTATAAAGATCAGACAGGGTTTCACTTCATGAACCCCGAGAATTACGAGACAGTTTCTTTTGATGAGTCATTTGTTGGGGATGCGAAGGAGTATTTGACTGAGAATTTGACGGTTGAAGTGCTCTATGTGGAAGGGAAGCCTGCGACTTTGGAGTTGCCCGCTTCGGTTCATTTGAAGGTGACGGAGTCGGCAGAGGGAGTGCGCGGGGATAGTGCCAACAATGTGATGAAGCCTGCGACGCTTGAGACGGGGAAAGTGATTCAGGTGCCTCTCTTTATCAAGGAGGGGGAGTTAGTGAAGATTGATACGCGAAACGGACAGTACATGGGGCGCGCCTAAGGGGCGCTTCTGGGATTTCTGCGGATGGGAGGAAACGCGGTGAGCGGCAACCGCAGATCTAAGAAATCAGAGGGAAGGCAGGCGAGATCTGAGGGAAGGTCTCGCCCTGATTCTTTTGTTGTATCGAAGGGGTTGAATGTTCGGCGCTCGGAGGGGAAAACGCGGGTACCGATATTTCGTTTAAAGAATATTGCGGGTTTTTTTCTGCTGCCAGTGGCTTGGGTGTGGACGGCTTCTTTTTTCGGGCTTTTTAAGAGGGAAGCATCGCGCAGCACCTTTTGGCTTTCGGAGGAGGTATGGTTTTTTGGGATGGGAGTGGCGGCGTGGCTTTTGTGGTTTAGTTGGAGCCTTTATCGGCGTGGGGAGCCGCATGGGATGCGGCTTTACGTGATGGGGCATGAGTTAACGCATGCGGCATGGGCGTTGTTATGCGGGGGGACGGTTGAGGAGATTCGGTGGGGGCGGGAAGGGGGGCATGTGATTACGAACAAGCCGAATGTGTGGGTCACGCTGGCACCGTATTTTTACCCGATTTACTCTGTGGCACTGGTGATTGTTTTTGCGGTGGCGCTGTTGTTTTACCAGTACTATCCGGATTGGAGTCGTTGGGTGGTGACACCGCTACAGCTGTGGTTTGCGGCATTGGGGGCGAGTTGGGCGTTTCACTTCAGTTTTACGGTTTGGATGATCCATCTCGGGCAGAGCGATCTGAGGATGCACGGCAACTTTTTCTCGATCGTTTTGATCTACATCATGAATGTAGTGGTTCTGTCCTTGCATCTGGTTTTGGTGATTCCCGGGGGGGGATTTCTGCTATTTTGGGGGGAATTATTGCGTCACGCTGAGGATTTTTCAGAGGTGGTGTGGCAGTTTGGGTTGGAGTGTGTTCGGAGGATGTGAGGGAGGATTTATGTGGATGGATGGGCGAACAGGTGGAGCGTTTTATGGGCGCGTTGGAATTTCTATTTTGACGATGAGGGGGGGCTCCTCCTTATTGGACGTAGGCCCTCGAAACGTTTCCCTCCGGCGAAGATGATGGTGGGGAGCGGTTTTTTGTTGGGGCAGAAATTTTGCACTAGAACCTCAGAAAAATTTTCATGTTAAACGGTTTACTTGGCCTTTTTCCCAGTGACATCGGCATTGATTTGGGCACGGCCAACACATTGGTTTATGTGAAGGATCGTGGAATTGTACTTCGCGAGCCTTCTGTGGTGGCCGTTCAAGCGGGCACGTCTCGGGTTTTGGCAGTGGGGGATGAAGCAAAAAGAATGTTGGGGAGGACGCCTGGGAATATCGTGGCGATTCGTCCCCTGAAAGACGGGGTGATTGCTGACTTTGAAATGACGGAGGCGATGCTGAGCCATTTCATTAACAAGGTGCACGGGGGACGGCGCGTTTTTCGTCCGAAACCCCGAGTGGTTGTTGCGGTTCCCTCAGGAATCACCGAGGTGGAAAAGCGTGCGGTGAAGGATTCGGCATTGAGAGCTGGGGCCCGCGAGGTGCATTTGATTGAGGAGCCGATGGCTGCGGCGATCGGATGTGGGTTGCCGGTGCAGGATGCTGCTGGAAACATGATTATCGATATTGGAGGGGGGACGACGGAGGTGGCGCTGATTTCGCTTTCTGGGGTGGTTTACTCCCGATCTGTGCGTGTCGCTGGGGATGAGCTGGACGACTCGATTGTCCAGTACATGAAGAAGGCGTATAATTTGGCGATTGGGGAGCGGATGGCGGAGGACATCAAAATTAAGATTGGGTCTGCGTATCCCATGGAGAAGGAGAGCACGATGGCGGTGCGCGGGCGGGATTTGGTAGCGGGCCTGCCGAAGACATTGACGATCACCTCACAGGAGGTGAGGGAGGCTCTTTTGGAGCCGGTTTCAACGATTGTGGATTCTGTGCGCGTGGCGCTGGAGCGATGCCCCCCGGAATTGTCGGCTGATCTTGTGGATCGCGGTTTAGTCCTGGCCGGTGGCGGGGCACTCTTGCGAGGTCTGGATAAGTTGCTCACGGAGGAGACTGGGTTGCCTGTTCAGGTGGCTGAGGATCCTTTGAGCGCGGTTGCAGAGGGCACGGGTCGGGCGCTTCAGGAGCTTAAGTTCCTGAGACAGATTTCGACGACCACAGACTCTCGGCATTGAGGTTTGGCGCAGCTCTAGAGAGTGAGCGTCGAGGGACTATGACCTTATGAGGATTCACTCGAAACTCATTGCCTTTGGCATTTTCGGGTTGGCGCTAATTCTTTTGATTTTAGCGTCAGGAAACCCGACTTCGGTGCGTCGGGCTCAGGAGTCGTTTCTTTCGATGTTGGCGCCCTTTTTGCGGTCTGGCTCCTCTCTGGAGCGTAAGTTTACGGCGTTTCGTGAAGGCCTGAAGACGCTGGAGCAGTTGGAGAATGAGTGCGGCACGCTGCGGACGGTGAACCGGGAGTTGAGCGCGACCAATCAGGTATTCCGGGGGCTGGAGGCTGAGAATAATCGCTTGCGCAATGCGTTGGGATATCGGGAGCGGGCGGTTTTTAAGTTGTTGCCTGCGAGGATTATTGGGCGTGATGTTTCTACTTGGTTCAATCAAGTGGTGATCGATCGCGGGAGTGATGATGGGCTGCGTCGGGATATGCCAGTGTTGACGGAGGATGGATTGGTTGGGAAGACGACTGCGGTTTCGGAGCGTTCTTCGGTGGTGGTTTTAATGTCGGATGAGAACTGTAAAGTGGCCGCGAGTGTGGAGAATTCGAGGGAGCAGGGGATCGTGCGTGGAGAGAGAATTTCGTCGGGGTCGATCCCGGTGGCGTCGCTCTTTTTTCTGTCGAAGCAAGCGGGGTTAAAGCCAGGGCAGCGGGTTTTAACTTCTGGAGTGGGCGGGGTGTTTCCTTCGGGGGTCCTTTTGGGGGTGGTGCAGGAGTTTAAGGTGCGCGAACTAGATGGTTATGCGACCTTGGTGCCGGCGGTTGATTTGACGACGCTGCAAGACGTGTTTGTGGTTGTTAGCCAACAGAAGTGATGTTTTTTCTCCTCGTTTTGGCTTCGATCTTTGGCTCTTTGGTGCTCCAGCACGTGGTGGGTGCGGTTCCGCCATGGGGAGCCCGCTTGTTTCTCATGCCGGTGGTGTTTTTTTATGGTGCGTTGTCGTTTTCCACGGGGCGGATGCTGTTTCTTGCGTTCTGCTCTGGCGTGATGTGGGACTTGATTCACATTCAGGGAATGGAGGACTCAGGGGATCTAGGCATTGGCTGGTCGGTGGTTGCGTATGGGATTCTCGGGACTTTGGTGAGCGGGATGCGGCCTCTCTTTCTACGGGGGCGATGGGAGGTGCATTGTCTGTTTAGTGGAGCTGGGACTTCTGTTTTGGTCTTGCTGGAGTATTTGATGCTCTCGTTGCGCAGAGAGCCTTTGCACTTTGAGTTTTCAAATCTGGTTTGGGGGCGGATTTTTGGGGCGGGGATCTTGGCCTTGCTTGCTTCTCCCTTTGTCTCGCTGATTCTGGGGTATCTTGGGGGGTTGCTGGGGCACACACATCACCGTCCGGAGCGCCCGGAAGAGTTCTGAGTTTGGATCGATGAGCCTTTCTCCTAATCAACGTCGGAAAGCGAAGGGGCCGAATTCTGAGCTCAGGCTGTATTTTACAGCGGGAGTGATGATGCTGGGTCTAGGCGGTTTGGTGGGGCGGTTGTGGTGGATGCAGGTGGCTCATGGGGAACGGTGGTCTCGGAAGATTGCAAATCGGTCCGAGGTGACCGTGCGAATTCCCGCAGTGCGCGGAGAGATCCGTGATCGGAATGGGGTGACGTTGGTGGGCAATCGTGCGAGTTACGAAGTGGATTTCTATCTTCCGGACATGGTGCGCGGGTACCGTCAGCAATTTGGAAAGCCACCGATGGCGACGTACACGGCCCCGGTGCGACAGATGTTGAAGGAGAAGCGAGAGGAGGACGTGGTTCAGATCGTGAACAGCACGATTATTCCGCGCTTACAAGAGCTTCAATTGGCGAAGGATTACAACTCGGTCCGTTTGCAGATGCATTACCGAAACAACACCGAGGTGCCGTTCACCTACTTGGAGGAGTTGGATTTTAAGACGATCGCACGCTACTCCGAGAATGACGTGGGCTTACCGGGAGTCGAAATTGCGCTGCGTCCGGTGAGGCAATACATGTATGGAGCTTTTGCGGCGCATCTCCTTGGATATGTTGGAGCTCCGGGGGATGTTGATAAGCAGCCCGACATTCGCAATTACACCTTTTATCAGCCAGATGCCGAAGGGAAGTCTCAGGTTGAGAAGCACTTGGAT
>CANFNA010000108.1 GCA_947448395.1 Chthoniobacteraceae bacterium | reverse complement strand
CTGAGCTTGAAGATTGCGGATTTTGCATCTGCCGAGGTTTGCGATGTTGTGGATGGTGCAGATGCGGTGGTTCTGTGCGTGCCGATTGGGGCCATGGAAGGACTCATTCGCATGGCGCTTCCTGCTCTGAATCCAGAGGCTCTGGTTACGGATGTGGGAAGTGTGAAGGGATGCGTTGTTGATGTGTTAGCACCCCTTTTGGATGGGAAGGCTCATTTTGTAGGCAGTCATCCGATGGCTGGGTCTGAAAAAGCGGGTCTTTCTGCGGCTCGGGTGGATTTGTTTCAAAGAGCGGTGTGCATCTTGACACCGGAACTTGGTCGCACCACGGAGGTCGCGGTATCTCTGGCTAAAGCTTTTTGGGAAACCCTCGGTTGCCGGGTGCGCAGCCTTTCGCCAAAAGCTCATGACGAGGTGTGTTCGCGGATTAGTCACGTTCCCCACGTTGCAGCTGCAGCGTTGGTCAATGCAGTGACCGAAGGACTGCCTGAGGCATTCGAGTTTAGCGGCCCTGGATTTAGAGATACGACGCGGGTGGCAGGAGGTCTTCCGGAGATGTGGAGCGAGATTTTGTTTTCCAACAAGGAGGCTGTCTCGGGCGGTTTGCGGGGATTGATTGCCCAACTGGAGACGGTCGTTCAGCTTTTGGAGTGCGCAGAGGCCGATGTGAGTGGCCCACTTCAAGCTTTCTTGGCATCCGCCAAGCGGCGTCGTGATGAGCTGCGCTGCCCCTGAAAAACTTTTCATTTAACATGCACTGGAACATTCAAAAATGCCCTGCTCTCAATTGCGAAATTGAGGTTCCGGGCGATAAAAGTATCTCTCACCGCTCGGTCATCCTTTCCTCAATAAGTACCGGTCCTTGCGTGGTTCGGGGGTTTTTGGCCAGTGAAGATTGCCTCTCCACGATGGCGGCAATGAGGGCGCTTGGTGTCGAGATTGAGCGTCCTACGCCGACTTCTCTCATCATCCATGGTACGGGCGGTAAATTCACCGCGCCGACTTCGGACATCGATTGCGGAAACTCCGGTACCACCATGCGTTTGCTTTCGGGGTTGCTCGCTGGACAGCCTTTTGAGTCGCGCTTAGTTGGGGATCCTTCGCTCTCGAAGCGGCCTATGAAGCGGATTATGGATCCCCTGAGTTTAATGGGCGCAAAGTTGACGGCCGAAGGTGCCAACCAACGTCCTCCACTACGAGTTCAAGGCGGCCCGCTTCAGGCAATCGACTATCAGTCTCCGGTGGCCAGTGCGCAGGTGAAGAGCGCGGTTCTTCTTGCTGGGCTCTTTGCTCCAGGAGTGACTTCTGTGACGGAGCCGGTGCTGAGCCGGGATCACACTGAGCGAATGCTGGAATACTTTGGGATCGCCCCAGTTCGCGAAGGGTTGAAGGTTAGCGTGAAGGGAGGTTCTCGTCCGGAGCCACGCGACTTTCGAGTCCCAGGAGATATTTCAAGTGCAGCGTTTTGGCTCGTGGCCGCGGCGGCTAGCCCCGGTGCTCATCTCCGGATTAATCAGGTTGGATTGAATCCAAGTCGGACTGGCTTGCTCGCTGTTTTGACTCGGATGGGTGCGCGGGTTCGTGAGTTTTTTCAGCGAGATCATGGAGAGCCGATTGGCACGGTCGACATCGAGGGGGCGGCATTGAAGGCCACGCATATTGGAGGGAAGGAAATTCCGAATGTGATTGATGAATTACCGGTTCTTGCAGTGGCCGCAGCGCTTGCAAAGGGAACAACCACGATCTCCGACGCCGGAGAATTGAGGGTTAAGGAAACCGATCGTCTCGCGGCTATCGCTGGGCATCTTCGGGCTATGGGGGTTCCTGTGGTTGAGAAAGACGATGGTCTCGAAATTACCGGAGGCGCTCCGCTCAAGGGAGCGACGCTGGATAGCCTCGGGGACCATCGAATCGCGATGGCGTTTGCGGTAGCCGGTCTTTTTGCAGAGGGCGAAACCGTGATTACAGGGACGGAGTGTGTGAATACTTCTTATCCCGGCTTTTACGACGTTTTACAAAAAGTGCGTCTTTCCGGAGATCATCGGGATGCAACGGTTATCAAGATGGAGGAGAGCCTTCCTGCGCTGGATTAATCGGAGCCATGCTTTTTTGTTATGTCTGCGCATCTTGTTATCGCGATTGACGGTCCAGCTGCTTCGGGAAAAAGCAGCGTTGCCCGTGTTCTGGCAAGGCGTCTGGGGTATGTTTACGTCAATACGGGTGCTATGTACCGAGCTGTGACATGGCACGTTATCGGTTCCCATCTGGATCCAAGCCACTCCGACGCTGTCCTTTCTCTTCTCGAGTCCACTCGCATCGCTTGTGAAATTGAGGCTCAAGAATCCGTGGTCCGAATTAACGGAGTCGATCCAGGCGCTGAGTTGCAGGGGGAACAAGTGAACCGGGCGGTTTCAACGATTGCCACCATCCCGGAAGTGCGTCGTCAGTTGGTTGCCATGCAGCGCGCGTATGGCGAAAAGGCCGATTCGGTGATGGAAGGTCGAGACATCGGTTCGGCAGTTTTTCCAGAGACGCCGTACAAATTCTATATTGATGCGTCTCCGGAGGTGAGGGCGCAGCGGAGAGCCAAGCAAGGTCTGCAGGATTCCATTCTGCAACGGGACAAAGTGGATACTTCGAGAAGGATGTCTCCGCTGGTGATCGCAGAGGACGCTCATGTGATCGACAGTTCGCACCTCACTGTGGACGGGGTGGTTGGGGAGATTGTTGGGCGTTTGAAGTTGAAGGGGTTGCTTGCGGCCGATTTTTAGTCCGATTTACGCGTCACGATTTCCGAGTCATGGGATTGGTCTATCAAACAGGGTACTACCTCAGTCGCGCATTGGCTCACTGCTGCTTTGATTATCGAGTGGTTGGGCGAGATAAGATCCCCAAGGAGGGCGGTCTCATCCTAGCGATGAATCATCAGAGCTTTTTGGATCCGCCTTTGGCGGGAATCGCTTGTGACCGAGAGATCTTTTATCTGGCACGAAAGAGTCTGCTCAAATGGCCGGTCCTTGGACCTCTTTTCCCAAAGATGAATGTTGTGCCCGTGGATGAAGTGGGGGCCGACATGAGCGCTTTGAAGACAGTGATCAAGGTGGTGAAGTCGGGGAATGGGACGGTCATTTTTCCCGAAGGAACGAGAAGTCGAAATGGGGCTCTGCAACCCGCCCAACCTGGACTCGGATTGATCATCGCGAAAACGATGGCACCAGTGGTGCCGATGCGCATATTCGGCGCTTTTGAGGCGTTTCCTGCCAAGGCGAAACGGGTGAGCTTTGTGCCGATTACGGTGGTCGTGGGAGACGTGATGCGATTCAACAACGAGGATTTTTCGGGAGACGCGAAGACCGTCTACCGAAAAATTAGCGAGCAGGTCATGGAGCGAATTGAGTCTCTACAACTGCCGAAGTGACCGATGGCTGAGACGCGTTCGTCTGGGTGCCCGTGAACTGGAATCCGAGGCGCCGTAATTCAGTCTTTCGTCTACGGTCTAATAAGCCAGCCAGGGGCCTAGCCACTTTTCAACGTCAACGAGGCTCATTCCTTTCCGTTTCGCGTAGTCTTCAATCTGGTCTTTACCAAGATCCGTGGAGATTCCGAAGTAACGAGATTCTGGATGGTTGAAGTACAGACCGCTGACGCTTGACCCCGGATGCATGGCGCAACTTTCCGTAAGTTCACAACCGGTGATAGCCGTGGCGTTCAGGATTTCAAATAACGCTGGTTTCTCGGTGTGATCCGGTTGCGCTGGGTAGCCCGGAGCCGGCCGGATTCCTCGATACTTCTCCCGAATGAGTTGTTCGTTTTGCAGTTCGCCGGGCTTCTCAATTCCGCACTGGAATCGCGCCTGCTGGTGGAGCCACTCTGCAAAAGCCTCTGCGAAGCGGTCTGCAAGTGCCTTCACGAGGATGCTCGAATAGGGGTCATGTGCGTCCTCGAACTCCTTGGCGAATGCGTCACCGCCGTGGATGGTGACCGCGAAACCTCCGAGATAGTCAGTCAAACCGCTTGTTTGCGGGGCGATGAAATCCGCCAGCGCATAGTTTGGCGTGTCTTTTTTGATCTGCTGCTGACGCAAAGTGTGAAACGTCCTTCCATCAGCGAGAACAATGTCATCTCCACGGCTCTGTGCTTCGAAGAAACCGAAGACGCCTCTGGGTTCAAAACGATGCTCCGCAATAATTCGGTCTAAGAGCCGATTGGCGTCGATGTACAGTTTTTCGGCCTCAGCCTCCGCATGCGCCTTTTTTTCAGCATCATCCCAAGCGCTCGAGAATCTTTGTTCGGATGCAAGCCAGCGGCCTCGCAACTCCCAGGTGTGAAAGAAAGGCGACCAATCGATGTAAGGGCGTAGAAGTTCGAGGCTCACCGAAATATCGCCTCCGGAAACCAGCGCCTTTTGAATCCCGAGTTTTGCGGGTTTTGCAATGTATTCCGATTTCCATTCTGGCTTGAAAGCATTGGCCCGAGCCGCCTCGAGCGAGAGGATGTCCCTCGAACGTTTCTGGCCGTACTTGGCGCGCAGATCCTCATGGCGGACTTCATTTTCCGCTATGAATGCAGCCTTGTTCTCTTCGCTGATGAGTGAAGTGGTGACTGGCACACTCCGAGAGGCATCGAGAACATGGACGACGCTGCCGCTAGGGTATTTTGGGGCAATTTTGATCGCGGTATGTGCCGCGCTTGTTGTGGCGCCACCGATGAGAAGCGGCGTTCTGAATCCGAGTCGCTCCATTTCAGAGGCGACGTGCATCATTTCATCAAGGGAGGGGGTGATCAGACCGCTCAGGCCGATGACGTCCGCTCCGATTTCCCGAGCTTTGGCCAAGATTTTCTCGCAGGAGATCATGACCCCGAGGTCTGTCACCTCGAATCCGTTGCATGCCAGAACGACGCCCACGATATTTTTGCCAATGTCGTGCACATCCCCTTTGACGGTGGCGATGAGGAATTTTCCACCGCTTTTTTGCATCGGGTTGAGTGCTTTTTGAGCCTCCATGGCAGGGGTGAGAACGGCGACACTCTGCTTCATGACTCGCGCCGATTTGACGACTTGAGGCAGGAACATTTTGCCTTCACCAAAAAGATCGCCCACAACACGCATCCCGTCCATCAGCGGGCCTTCAATCACCTTGAGGGGAACGTTATATTTTTTCAGCGCTTCCTCCGTGTCTGGAATGATGAAGTCGGTGATTCCCCGCAAAAGCGCGTGTTCGAGCCGTTTTTCAACCGAGGCTTCGCGCCAGGCTAGATCGGTCTCCGTTTTCTTCGCGCCGGCCTGCCCTTTGAATTGTTCAGCGTGCTCCACGAGAATCTCGGTCGCGTCGGGGCGGCGGTTCAAAAGAACATCTTCCACCTTTTCCAAAAGATCCTTTGGGATGTCTTCGTAAACCTCGAGCATTCCCGCGTTCACGATTCCCATGTCCATTCCGGCGCGGATGGCATGGAAAAGGAATGCACTGTGCATGGCTTCACGAACCCGATTGTTTCCGCGAAAGCTGAAGCTGATGTTACTGACGCCACCGCTGACTTTGGCGTGGGGAAGATTCGTTTTGATCCATCGCGTTGCGTTGATGAAATCAAGCGCGTACTGGTTGTGCTCCTCCATCCCTGTGGCGACGGTGAGGATATTTGGGTCGAAGATGATGTCCTCAGGCGGGAAGGCGACTTGTTCAACTAGAATGCGATAAGCGCGTTCGCAGATGCGGATCTTGTCTTCAAAGCTAGCGGCCTGTCCTTGTTCATCAAAGGCCATCACCACCGCGGCCGCGCCATATCGTTTGATTGTGGCGGCGCGTTCTTTGAATGCTTCTTCGCCTTCTTTTAGCGAGATGCTGTTGACGATGCCTTTTCCTTGCAGGCATTTGAGTCCGGCCTCGATCACTTCCCACTTTGAAGAGTCGACCATGATGGGCACCTTTGCGACCTCTGGCTCGGTCTGCAGGAGGGTCAAAAATTTGGACATCATTGCAACGCCATCGATGAGGCCTTCGTCCATGCAGACATCGATGACATTCGCGCCGTTTTCCACTTGCTGACGCGCGATAGCAACCGCCTCCTCGAGGTGGTCGTCTTTGATGAGTTTTGCAAACTTGGGAGAACCGGCGACGTTCGTTCGTTCGCCGATCATGAGGAAGTTTGAGGCCTTGGTCAGGTTGTACGGAAGAGAACCGCTCAGTCGCATGACTGGTTCCAGCTTTGGAATGTGCCGTGGCGTGATTCCTTGAACGCCCTTGGCAATCGCTGCGATATGATCGGGAGTATTTCCGCAGCAGCCTCCCATGATGTTCACAAATCCGTTGGAGGCGAAGTCCCGCGCGAATTCCTCCATGTGGTGCGGCAGGAGGTCAAATCCCGTGGGAGCAAGGGGATTGGGCATGCCTGCATTGGGATAGGCCGAAACGAAGCAATCGGCCTTTTGCGCTAATTCCGACAGGAAGGGGCGCATCAGATCTGGGCCGAGGGAACAGTTAAGGCCGATGGAGAGGGGTTTCACATGACGCATCGCGTTCAGATACGCCTCGGTTGTTTGAGCGGAGATCATGGTTTCTCCTCCTCTGCCAACCGCTGCGGAGATCATCACGGGAAGTTCAATGTCATCGGTGTCAAAGACGTCCCGAGTGGCGACTAGAGCCGCCTTGGCATTGAGGGAGTCGAAGATCGTCTCGACAAGGATGATATCTACCCCGCCTGCAATAAGGGCTCGGATCTGATGCCGGTAGGCAGAAACAACTTGGTCAAACGAGAGGTAGCGGAATGCGAGGTTCTCGGGGTCAGGAAACTGCGAGAGGGAAACGGTGAGCGGTCCGACGGCACCGGCGACATAGCGTTTCCGATTGGTGCGCGCTCCAATCTTCTCGGCCTCCCCGCGACATTGACGTGCAGACTCAAAGTTGATCTCCCAAGCGAGGTCGTTGAGGAAAGGGTTTTCGATGATTGACTGGAAGAATTCGGGGTCTTTGCGGCCGCCTTTTTCCCTGGGGTCCTCGATGAAGAACTCGCTTTGGGCGATGCTGGTGGCGGAGAAGGTGTTCGTTTCGAGAATGTCGGCGCCTGCTTCCAGAAACCGTTTGTGGATATCGCACAGAACATCGGGGCGGGTGAGCGTGAGGATGTCCCCGTTGTTGAGGAGATCTTTGGGATTGGAGGCAAAGCGTGAGCCGCGAGCGTCTTTTTCGGCGAGACCGTAGGTGCGAAGGGTTGTGCCCATAGCTCCGTCGATGACCAGAATGCGTTCGCGTAGGTGGGATTCGAGTTCGGATCGGATGTCGGGACCTCTGGACATAGAGCCCTACTTTAGATGGGGGTGTTTGAGGGATCAATAAACATATACACGCATCATGATTCAACGATGTGTCTGGTTTTGTGGATGGAGGATTGGGCCAGGGATTTGATTCCGGCTCAGGAAGCGGGATAGTCCCATGATGAATTCTGAAACTTCTGAAAATTCGGAGGCGGTTCCGATTGCGGTTGAGCCCTCTCAACAGCAACGCCTGCCGCTCTCCCTCCTCGCAGCCCGCGTGCTTGGATCGCTCATTGAAAAGGAATTCGCGACCCCGGATCTCTACCCTCTAACGCTCAATTCCCTCACCAATGCCTGCAATCAGCGCAGCAATCGGGATCCGGTCATTTTCGCATCGTCGCGCGAGGTGGAGTTGGCGCTTGAAGAGCTTCGGAAGCATCGGTTGGCAATTCAGGTGGTTGGAAGTGAAGCGAGGGTGCCGAAGTTTAAGCAAAAGTTATGTTTGGTGTATCCCGTCGGACAGGTTGAACACGCGGTGATGTGTGAACTGTTAGTTCGCGGCCCTCAGACGGCTGCAGCGTTGAGAGCGAATGCGGAGCGGTTGTGTCCGATGCCTGAGTCGTCTGCGTTCGAGGAGGTGTTGCGAGGGTTGTCGGAACTGGCAGGTGGACCGTTGGTTCAGAAGCTCTCAAGGCAAGCAGGACAGAAGGAGGCGCGGTGGGTGCAGTTGCTCACGGGTGCGCCGGAAGATGGAGGGCTTGGCGGAGAGTCTGATGCGATCAAGGTGGCTGTGGTGATTCCTCCGGAAGTGGAGCAGCGTTTTCAGTCGCTGGAGGTCGAAGTGGCCGCACTCAAGGAGCAGCTTGCGGGGCTCCGGCGTGAGCTTGGGATTGCGGAAGCTTAAGAAGATATCTTCGCGAATGAATGTGATGCTGAGGATCTGTCGCGGCGGGTGTTGGTTCTTCGTTGTGGTGGGGTGTTTTTTACTCACTGGGTTTACCTCAAACGGGGAAGCCTCCTCCGCGGAGTCGGAGGTTGTTTTCGGGGGAGTGAAGGTGAGGATGCTCACGAGGACGGTTGTTTTTTCGGCTCGAGTGAATGCGGTGGAGGGATCGATCGAGTACGGAATTGTCACGCCAGCGGGACCCACGCATGAGAGCTTGCTGGTGACCGAAATCAGCCCGGTTAATTTGCATGCGGCGATGCTGCTGTTGGGCATTCGCGGCGGCGCTTCTCAGCCAGAAGAAAAGTCCATCGGGCAGATCAACACGGATTCACTCCGTGGGATGCGTGATTTGGCGGGGGAATCGGTGAGTGTCCGCGTGGTTTGGAGGGACTCCAATGGAGTCCGAGCTGAGTGTGGTCTGGAGGCGTGGATGCGATACGCAGATGGTCGGCGGGTGGAAGCTGGTCCTTGGACTTATAACGGCTCGTTTTTGCTGGATGGCGGCCGGTTTGCTGCGGACACAGAGGGGGCCGTGTTGTGCTTGGTGACGAATCCTGCGGCGCTGTTGAACAATCCTCGAGAGGGTCGGTTGGATGACCACGTTTGGGAGGTTGCGTCTGGGGTGATCCCGCCGTTGCAAACGCCGTTGGAGGTCGAGTTGAAGCTGTTTTCGACGGATGCGGCGAAGTGATTTGTTTCGGTTGAGATCGGTCTAAAAAGGGCTTTGAGCGGCCCTTGCTGAGGGTTGAAGAGCGAAGGGCGCACTTCTCTTCTGCAGAGAAATGCGCCCTTTCGAAGAGCCGCCAGCTAGTTTGTTTTACGAGTTGCGACGATCTTCGGTTTTTCCTTTTTGGGTTTCTTGGTTTCTTTTTTCTGACTGTTGTTTCCCTTTGCCATAATTGCATCCGTTATTGGTTGTACTCTGCTTCACGTCGAGTTTTCTCTCTCCTCCACAGATATGAGTCTCCCGCACCCTAACGATCCTCTGCACGGGATCACTTTGGAGAAGGTCCTCACGGCCTTAGTAGAGCACTATGGCTGGGAAGAGCTAGGAATGAGGATTTCGATTCGGTGTTTCCAGATCGACCCGAGTATAAAATCGAGCCTGACTTTTCTGAGAAAGACCCCGTGGGCGCGAAAAAAAGTTGAAGATCTGTACCTTTGGATGACTTCGCAGGAGTGATCACTTGGCAGTGAGTCGCTGATTGAATCGACGACACTTCTGGGTCGTATTTTATCTCCATAAACCGCGTCAATCCGCGCCCCCGCGTGGGGGGCGACGTTGCTAGCGAGTTTGCGAGCGCCTTTGGCATGTTTCAATCCGCGCCCCCGCGTGGGGGGCGACGCCATGCACACAAGTGCCCTCATTGAGTCAACTTGGTTTCAATCCGCGCCCCCGCGTGGGGGGCGACCGCGGGTGACGCGGTATTTTGACCCTTCTTGTTGGTTTCAATCCGCGCCCCCGCGTGGGGGGCGACCCGAACTAAAAGCCAATTATTCCGCAACCATGGTTTCAATCCGCGCCCCCGCGTGGGGGGCGACGCGCGAAATGCAGCAAGATCGATTGCATCGCCTGTTTCAATCCGCGCCCCCGCGTGGGGGGCGACCTTGGGACGGTTCCCCTTATCGCGTAAGTATCTGTTTCAATCCGCGCCCCCGCGTGGGGGGCGACTTGCTGCCCTACGGTGGGACGATGTGAATCCGATGTTTCAATCCGCGCCCCCGCGTGGGGGGCGACGACGGTAATGCGACAGGACGCGCAGCGATCAATGGTTTCAATCCGCGCCCCCGCGTGGGGGGCGACATTTAGAGCAAGAATTGCACTTGATGAGGCGATTGTTTCAATCCGCGCCCCCGCGTGGGGGGCGACACCACCCGAGCTCGTCGTCGTCCTCCGATGCAGGTTTCAATCCGCGCCCCCGCGTGGGGGGCGACCCTCCAGAGCCGAGGCGGCTCGGGCCATTAAAGTTTCAATCCGCGCCCCCGCGTGGGGGGCGACGAGATTTCATCGGCTCAGTCAGCAGGTGGAGGGTTTCAATCCGCGCCCCCGCGTGGGGGGCGACATCCCTTGGCATGCAATCGGATCGAGGG
>CANFNA010000107.1 GCA_947448395.1 Chthoniobacteraceae bacterium | reverse complement strand
GGGAGCATGTAATCCAAACGAACCTGACCAGCGCTTTTTTGGTCGGGCGTGAGGCCGCTAAGCGGATGATCTCAAGGAAGCGTGGTGGGAAAGTGATCAATATCGCTTCACTAATGAGCGCGGTTGCAAGGCCCACGATTACTCCATACGCGGCATCCAAGGGCGGAATGAAAATGCTTACGCAAGGGATGGCCGCTGAATGGGCCGAACACAACATTCAGGTGAATGCGATCGGGCCCGGATACATGGCGACCGAAATGAATTCGGCTCTGATGGAGAATCCAACTTTTGATGCCTGGGTTAAGGGGCGTACGCCGGCGAGGCGCTGGGGCAAGCCGGAGGAATTGGCTGGAACGGCGATTTATCTGGCGTCTGCGGCCTCAAATTTTCTGAACGGACAGATCATCTATGTCGACGGAGGCCTGATGGCCGTGGTTTGAGTGAGAGCGTTCTAAATCGAAGCACCATGAAATCTAGTTTTCCTCATTTCTCGCCCCATTTGCTCACGCCTATTTTTGCTTTTGTCGCGGCGTCCTCTGTTTCCCTCGAACCGTTGCTGGGTGCGGACGCTGTTTCTGGAAGGGAACAATCCAATCATTCCGTTTCGACTGCGAAAGCTGGGCTTTCGATGAATGCGGCAGATTTGGCAGCCGTAATTGCGGCGGACGATGCTCGGGTGATTGCTTTCAAGGCGCCGACGCGTGAAAGGCTGGAGGCCCTATTTTCGGAGGAACTTCATTACGCCCATTCAAACGGGGTCTTGGATACCAAGGCGTCATTCATTGACGTTTTGACCTCTAGAAAAACGAGGTACACAGGGTTGGAATACCAGAAGCGCGAGTTTAGTTTTCCGGCGCCAGGAGTGGCGCTGATGACTGGGCGCGTGAGGATTCAGGCGGCGACTGGGGAAACTCAGATCGACAGCGTTTTAAGTTTCCTAGGCGTGTGGCGGTTGGAGGCAGATACGTGGCGGTTTCTGGCCTGGCAGTCCTGCCGGTTGCCGGTGCAACCCTAGCCGAGCTGGGTTGTTCGAACGGTTTTCCTGCGACCTCACGGTTGGACTGGTGAGGTCGCAGTTTCGCTAGAGTAGCGTTTCCTTATTTGGCTTCGAGACGTTGGACTCCGTAGTCGCCCATCGGGACGTAGAGCGAACGATCAGCCCCGATTGAGATTGTGTTGATGGAATTGAACCACCAACTCGACTCCCAAGATTCGAGGACGGGTTCGAGTCCGGGCCAAGAGAGTCGGAAGATTTGCTTCCCGTTGGAGCCGAGGAGCGAGGAACCGGAGGTTTGTAGGGAGTATGGGGTCCATTGAGTCTTTGCTGACCCGTTCACTACAAATTTTGCGGTATCGTCCAGACTCCATCGTTCGACCAAATTGGAGGCGGCGACGTAAAGGGTCCGTCCCTGAGTCGCTATTTGTGCGCTTGTTGCAATAGGAATGGAAGAGATCAGTGCCGCTTGCCCATCATTAATCAGGCTGGCTTGGATCGATCGTACGGAGTCGCTGGGAACGATCGGGGCCGGCAGGGATGCGATTTTGAGCCCGGAGGCAGGGTCAGTGGTCACTGAAATGTCCGATTCTGGCAGGCTAGCAGGGTCCGCGAGGGATTCTGTGTAAGCGATGAATCCGCTGCGGGAGACTTCCGATACTGAGAACAGCCGCCCAGGCAGCGTGATTGGGTTGGCGATCACGGGTTTGCTTGGCGATGCAAAGTCGATGACGCCGATTTTATTGGTGCATGTGAGAGCGGTGCCGGAGGTTTGGTAAGTGCGTTTGAACACGGAAGGCGCCAGATTTTCGCCGTAGCCAAAGACTAGGAGTCCATCGCCCGCTCCGGAGGCGGAGACCACGGTGGATGCGGTTGCGCTGAGGATAACTGCATCGAGGGCGACTGGGGCTTTGGGGTTGCTCACGTCAAAGGGGCGGGCGACGGCGGCTGCCGGTGTTGTGAGATTCGCAATCTGCCCCGATGGGGCTGGGATCGCATCATTGAGCGCAAAGGATTTGACGGCTGCGCTGTAGAGCACAGGGATTCCGCCCATCCACCAATAATAGTTTGGTTGCGCTTGGGTGAGTACGACGGGAAGGGTGTCGGTGACCCAGTGGAGGTTGCTGATGGTCCAGTTTGTATTGGCGTTCTTCATCGCGACTGCGGCCGATCCAAGAAGAGGGAGCTCTGGAAGGTTTGATGCGTCATAAATGTCTAGGGAGAGCTGAGGGGTGCTGGCGGAGGGTTGTTTAGGGCCTGAGCAGAAGCGGATCATTCCGATGTAAGGACCCCAATTTTTACGGAGCACGTAGAGTTTGGAGCCGCGCAGAACGGCTTCTTGGACCGAGCCTTCGCCGAGGCTGACATCGTTGAGAATGGAGTTCTCGGAGGTGGTCTTCGAGATTTTGACGGCGGCGGGTTCGCCGGACCAGATGGCGCTGCAACCGTCGCTGATTTGCAGGAGGTAATCGCCCGAGACGATGGTTTGGTTAACAGGCCATGCCAGCGAGACATCGGCGAGCACGGAGGGTTGATCGCGGTTGTCGATATTGGCCGTGATGAGTTCTTTTTGTGAAATCGAAGTTAGGACTCCGTTGAAGACGGTGGCGCGGCGGGGCTCAAACTGGTGGTGCAAGCGGCCGCGTAGCTTCAGGCTCGCCTCTTTCAGGTTGATGTCGACTAGCTGGACAAAGGATGGGGAGGATTCGGAAGCAGCAGCAGCGGGAGCATTGGAAGGGGCGCTGTTCGAGGCTGCGAATACGGCGATCGGAAATCCGCCGGAGGTGAATGGAACGAGGGCGAGGCCGTCTTCGGGAAGGACTTTGAGAGCCTTTTCGTTGTATAGCGCCTCACTGTATCCCCACTTGCCTTCGTCGATGGGCACTCGGCTTTTGAGTGTTGGTATGGAAGGATCGGAAACGTCGAAGAGAGACGCAACTACCTGAGAATCTTCCCAACCGATGGTGAACAGGAACTCCCCATTTTCACCCATGGGTTCCAAATAGGTGGAGTATCCAGGGACTTCGACATGGCCTGAGATTTTTGGGTCGGAAGAATCGGAAAGGTCGATGACCCAGAGGGGATCTACGCGGCGGAAGGTGACTGCGTAGAGTTTTCCGGCGGTGAATCGGGTGGCGTAGAGTTGCTCGCCGGAAACGATTTCGAGTTGTCCGAGCTTTTGTCCTGCAAGATCGAAGTTTTCGAGCTGACAGACGGGCGTCAAATTCCATTGGGAAGTGGCGCTTTGTTTCCAGAGGACGGAAACGGCGCTCAGGACGTTGTTTTGGACGTTGATCTTAAACTTGTCCTCAATTTTCCCAGTGGTCGGGATCGGTTTAGGCGTCAGAAGGGAGGCGCCGTTTTCATCTAGTTTGAACAGGGTGATCTCCGAGGTTCTCCAGTTGATCCAAGAGCTAGTGGCGACGGCAAGCCAGTCGTTTCCAGCGGCGATCAGCGATCCTGAGGATTGGTTCGGGAGAGGATGAGATGCGCCTGTTTTTTGGGAGCCGTCCGCGAGAATATCGAACTCGCAGAGGTTGGTGTTGCTCTTGGCTGAGTCGGTTCCGTCGGCCTCGGTCGGGTTATAGAGCATGGTCCAGTCGGTGGTGACGACGTAGAGACGATTGCCGAGCATGCGGCTGTCAGAAAGGCTGCCCGGAAGGGTAGAACGCGAGACCTCCTGAGCGGAACGGTTCGCCACTTTGACCACCACGACATCCGTTGTGGCGCTGTCGGCATAGTTTTGAGTCAGCAGAACCACAAGGCGCTCGTCTTCGGTTTGCTCGGGGAGAACGTAGAGATCCTGACCGATGGCCGGCATCCGGAGGGTCGACATCAGCTTTGGGTTGGCGGGATCTGCAAGATCCAAGACTTGAAGACCGCGGAGTTGGTTAAAGAAATAAACGGTGGAGCCGTCGGTTTTCCAAATATCCGCTTCGGTGATCTCGGGGGTTTTAGTGGTGGAAGTGGAACCGACCTTGTCCGCGACAAGATTTGCGTTTGTCGAGGAAGCCACGCTCAGGCGTCCAGGCTCGGGCGTGGCTCCGCCTACTGAGGTGAAGGTTTGGTAACCCTGAGTGGCGACTTTAGTGAAACTCCGTTTGCCTTGGTAGAAGGCGTCAGGAAATTTGCGAGTTTTCGCAATGGCTTCCGCTTTCGCCGAATTGATGGTTCCAATCGCGCGCCATTCGTCGATTGCGAGGCCTTTGGGAACCGTGACGCTGACGGAGGTGGGTTTTCCATTAAGCGTGAACGTGCGCCAGCGCAGGAAGGTCTTTCGACCCTTGAGCTTCAATTCAACCCGGCAGGATGTGCAACCCGAAGGAATCGCCACGTCGACGCTTGTGGCTGAGGTCTTGACCGAGAGGTCTGAAGTCGTTGTCGGCGTCAGCGCCAGAAGAGGTTGAACGGGGAGTGTGAGCGAACACACGAGTGTTAGGCCCACGAGCAACGCGCGATAGAGAGGAGATGCAGTTCTGAGGCTCATAAGAAAAAGGAAACAAGAGTTTGAAAAAAGGGGCTCCGAGGGAGGAGGGGAGGGGATGGGTTACTTGTGTGATGTAGACCTGAAAATACAGAGGGATTAGACGGGTTTTTACTCAGATAAACAAGGTCGCTGTGAGCGGAGGGTAGGCTGAGCCGAAAGGGGCGGTGGTCCGTGGTGTTACTCGGCGTTTTTATGCATGGTTGGATTGAGGGTTTGGCGCAGCAGGATGCTTGGTGCGTGAGGCTTAGTCTCCTTTTGGGGTCAGCTCGCTCGACAGTTTGCTTTTGGCCTGAAGTCCTAGCATTCGGAAAGATTCGCTGCTGGAGATTGGTGCCGAGGACAACACGGTTCCGTCCTTGGAGGTCACTTGCGCTGTGATTCCTGTTTCGGTGGAATGCAGCTTTAACACTACGGAACCGTCGTCTCCTTTGTATCCAGAGGGCGTGGGTTGGAGCACCAAAGCCTCGTTTCCTCCGAGGACAACGGGTGGGTTCGAACTGCCGCGGTTGGGAACAATCGTCGCCGCTATGAGATTGGGTCGGTTGGCCGCAACGCCCCCACTAATCTCAAGATTCAGATTTGTTGTGGGAATGGCGTTTGTGACTTCCGCGGACTGGATTTTTGCATCTGCAACGGTTGGAGTCGAGTTGGTGAGATCCTGAATCCGCGACTTAAGATCGGGGGGGAGTGCCTCCAAAAGGCGTCCATCGGTCAGGGCATCCAACAGCGGACTTCCTTGAGAAGCGAGGGGTGTTGAGTTGACAGTTCCAGAAATCATTGTCCCCGCGTTCAAGGTCTGTGCCACGGTGCTTTCAGCTACGGCGGTCCGAGCGGCGGCGAGTCGAGGCCATGAAGCCGCGAACTCAGTTGCCTCTCCAATTTCAAGGGGGGTGCGAAGATTTTTCACCGTTACGGCGGCGACAGGCTCAAAACTCACCGCCACGGCTGCAGGCGCTACCCCTTGGCGACCGGGTTCGACTGCTTCGCCAATCTTGGGAGCATCGCCACGAGTCTTTTGTGCATTGCCGCCAACGGTTCCGTCTCCGTCGGGAGATCGGGCTGGAATGGACCGCGGCGGTTCGAGGGAAGCTAGGGGAGCCTCTTTTCTCTGGGATCCGCCGGACGTGGGCTCCGTACCGGTTTGGAAATTCCTCCCACTGTGCGAGATTTGTGCAACGGGGGCTTTCCGATCCTCCTCGGGTGTCTTTTCAACAGCCAGATCCCAAAGACCGCCCCAGTAGGCGCACATTACCAAGGCCGCAGCGCTGAGTAAGGAAACGACTGTTCCCTTTCGGAACCAGGAAGCTTCGCCTTCGGGTCGGTCGAATCGGGCGGTGTACTCGTCCTTTTTTGTCTGCACCTGAGCGTCTTCAAATTCAAGGGCACTGAATGCCAATTGAGCGCCAATGCTACTTTCCAAGGAGGTCGTATTCGCGGTTGGTGAGAGTTGCTTCAGCCAAGCCTCAAAAGAGGGATCCTCTGAAAGCTCCACTTCCAAGCGTTGCTCTAGTTCTGAGCTGGGTCGCGACGGTTTCAGTTGCGAGAACGCCTCGTCCAATTCTTGTCCTCCCTGTGACAGCGCCGCCTCTATAGATTCTTCCAGTCCGAGAGGAATCTTTACGGGGCGCAAGCGTCGAAGGTCCCCTTCAAAATCAGGGTTCATTGTGCCCTCCCGCGTTGAGTTGCCGCTTCAGGGCATTCATCCCCAAGCGGTACCGAGATGCCACGGTGTTGGGGGAGTCTTTCAGAGAATCTGCAATCTGGGCGAACGTGAGATCTCCCCAGACTTTCATGACGATGACTTCCCTCTGCTCTTCTGGAAGCGTAGAGAGCGCTTGTTGCACTCGGTCAGCGCGCAATTTGTGGTCATCGGACGCCTCGAACCAACACTCTCGGCGGCCTTGCACGGATGCTGAATCGCGAAAATCGAGGATGTCCAAGGAGTAAGAGGCTTCCCGACGAGCTCGGCGCAGTGAGCTTCTGAGTGCATCCAAAGCGGCGGTTCGGACGGCTGCGAACAGGAGTCCGTATTGTTCCGGTTGGGCATTGGGGTATTGCCTCCAAAATCGAACGAAAGCCGTCTGAACAACATCTTCAGCCTCTTGCCCCACGGTAAACTGATCCGACTGCAAAATCTGGCGAGCATAGAGAAGAAGCTTGGCGCCGACTTCTCGGTAGCACCGCCTCCAAGGTTCCATCTCCAGCCCCTGAGCGTTCTCCAAAAAGGCTTCCTCCTTGGGCGCACCGAGGCGCTCGTTGCTTGGCAACGAAGAGCCTGTGGTTTGCGACAGAGAGAAGAGAGACATAAACGATCCTCAAACGGTTTCCTTACGAAACGTCACCCTTGCGTTGTTTTGTCACAAAAATGGGAGGTTTTGTAAAAACTCGCCAAGCTTCTCCGTTTTTATCCGGTGCGAACCGAGGAGAGGTGGAATGTTTTTGGACAACCTTTCTCATTAGTCGGTGTTTTTCAATGCACCCCATGAGACTCCATTTAATGCTATCCGGGCTATTGATCGGCCTGATTTCCGTATCGAACCTCTGTGCCTCGGAAACGAAACAGCCGAACATCGTGTTCCTGCTGATTGATGATCTGGGTTATGCAGACTGCGGGTTTAATGGTGGGCTGGAGATTCAAACACCCAACATCGACCGGCTTGCGAAAAGTGGGGCGATTCTGGAGAACCTCTACGTTCAGCCGGTATGTTCCCCAACGCGATCAGCGTTTCTGACCGGTCGCTATCCGACGCGGACGGGCGTTTATACGATTGTCTCTCCGCATGCTTCCTGGGGATTGCCTTTGGGGGAACGGACTTTGGCTGATGCACTGCGATCTGCGGGATACCGGACTGCGCTCACCGGAAAGTGGCACCTTGGTGAGTTTGAAAAAGCCTACCAGCCCAATGCTAGAGGCTTTGATCACCAATATGGGCACTTCTTTGGGATGATTGATTATTTCACCCACGAACGGATGGATCAGGTCGATTGGTACCGAGATGGAGCCCTGTTGAAGGAGGATGGTTACACCACGCATCTCATCACCAAGGAGGCCTGTAAGATCATTGAGACGGGGGATAAAGCGAAACCCTTGTTTCTGTATGTGCCCTTCAATGGCGTTCACAGCCCCTTTCAGGTTCCGGATTCTTATTTGAAGCCATATGCCAACCTGAAGGGCAACCGGCAGAAACTTGCCGGAATGCTTGCGGCCGTCGATGAAGCGATCGGGCAAATCGAGGAATCGCTTCGCAAGGCGGGGATTTTGGAGAACACGCTGATCGTCTTTTCCAGCGACAATGGAGGGCCGCCTCCCGGCGACAATGGAAGGTTGCGCGATTTTAAGGGATCCATTTACGAGGGAGGGGTCCGCGCCGCTGCCTTTGCCTGCTGGCCTGGTCACATCCCTCCTAATCAACGGGTTCGGGAGCCAATCCACATCGTGGATTGGTATCCAACCTTGATCCGGCTTGGCGGCGGTTCGCTGGATCAGAAGCTGCCGATTGACGGGCTGGATATCTGGCCAACGATCACGAGTTCTGCAGCTTCGCCGCACGATGCGATTCTGTCGGTGTCTACTCAGGGACCGACGCGAGCGGCGGTTCGGATGGGGGATTGGAAGTTGCTGGTTTCTGGCGGAGCCTCCGAGGGGGCGGAGGAGGAAGAGGCGAAGCCGAAGGGGAAGGTTCGGCCTAACAAGGCTGAGGGCAAATACGAACCGGTAGCGCTTTTTAATCTGGCCGAGGATCCGAGTGAAAAGAGGAATCTGAGCGTGTTGGAACCGGATCGAGTGAAGGCGATGCGGGCTCGGTTGGCCTCTCTCCTGAAGGATGCAGTGCCCTCCGGCGCAGCCAAGTAGGGCGAGCGAGGCTCTCTGGGTGAGATGTGATGTGTCCAATAGGGTCAAAGACTCGCTTGATTGCTGCTTGTGTAGCGATATGTACAGCTGGCTTGTCTGTATGGATTGTTTTCAAAACACAGCCGAAGATGCTCGGCTCGAAATAGAAGGCCTCCGAGCGAGGCTTGCTGAGGCGGAGCAAGCTCTATGGGAGGCTCGAAAATCCATGCGGAGTTCGCAATTTACAGCGCTAGGCTCTTCTGAACTTTGCGAGCTCATCAGAGTGAAGAAGACCGAACAAGCGCTGGAGGAGTCAGAGAGGCGCTTCCGTGAAACTTTCTATAATGCGCCTCAACCGATTGCTTTGACGTTGTCAGATGGTCGTTACTTGGAGGCGAACCAAGCCTACTGCGATTTGTTCGGCTACTCGTGGGAGGAATTGCGCGAGAAGACGTTCGTTGAGCTGACTTATCCGGAAGACCGTGAGTCTACCGCGTATAATCCTTCTGTTCAGTTACTAAGCGGAGAGATCCCCTCGTTTCGTTCTGAAAAGAGGTACCTCCATCGCTCTGGGAAAGTGATTTGGTGCGAGATTGTGGTCTCCAAAGTCGTTCGGCCGGACGGCTCCTTCGACTACTTCGTGGCCCACCTCAAGGACATATCGAAAGAGAAAGAACTCGAGTTAGCTCGTGAATCTGAGGCGAAGCGAAAAGAGGAGTTCATTGCCACTTTGAGTCATGAGCTGCGCAATCCCCTCGCAGCGATTCGGCATGCAGTCGAATTGGTGAAGGAGACGCCGCAGGAGTCCCCACTACAGCCGCGATTGCCTTTGGCACTCTTCAAGGTGATTGATCGGCAGAGTCGGCGACTCAAGAGCCTGGTGGACGATCTTTTGGATATAGAGCGGTTGAATCACGGAAAGGTGTATCTGAAAAAGAAGAGGGTCAGAATTCATCCGATTTTGATGGGTGCAGTATCTGCGGTGAAGGGCCTCTGTTTGAGTAAGAAGCAGACGATCTCGATTGCAGCAGATCCCGAGCTCGCTGTGAGTGGCGAAAGCCTGAGGCTGGAGCAAATTTTCACGAACTTGCTGCACAATGCCGCTAAGTTCACTCAAGAGCACGGCGCCATTCGTGTGCGTGCGTTTGCGCAGGAAAAGGATGCGGTGGTTTCGGTGAGCGACGACGGTCCGGGCATTCCGCCCGATCTGATAACAAGCCTCTTTGATGGGTTTACACAGGGTAAAATTGCGGCTGAACGGGCTTTGGGAGGGCTTGGGCTGGGATTGAAAATCGTTCGCTCGCTTGTGGAAAAGCACGGAGGCCAAATTGCGGTTGAGAGTCCGGGTGAGGGGCAAGGGGCTAATTTTACGGTTCGATTCCCGTTGTTGGTTGAGACGGGGAGTTCGGACTCGGCTGGAGAGGCGAAAGCTTTTCATCACAATCTTATTCCCAATGGGGATCCCATCCGCCTGCTTTTGGTCGATGACCATGTCGATTCCGTAAAGGGGTTGTCCTTAATTTTGTCGAAGAGGAACTGTGTTGTGCAGGTGGCGCACGATGGTGTGACTGCCATTGAGCGAGCACATGCGTTTGAGCCGGAGGTGATTCTCATGGATATTGGACTTCCGGATATGGGCGGATGCGAGGTCGCGCAGAGCCTCCGGCAGGAAATGAAATTTCAGAGAACGCGCTTTATTGCGATGTCTGGCTATACCAATGAAAGAGACCGTGCTCGGTCGCTGGCGGCAGGCTTTGATGAACACTTCGCGAAGCCGGTGAACGTATCTGCGGTGATGCAAATCGTTGCATCATGCCGAGAGTGATTGGATGAATTGGCCGCTGGGATTGTGGGGAGCGGGGGCTGTCATCATATGGTGAGGACCGAGATGGGGGGGAGAGTCGCTAATGTTTGTGGTTTTGTCGGGTCGTGTCTAAGGAATGGGGAGCCGTCTCTTTCCTTCGAGATTCGACTGCCCTTTAACTTTTACCTACCTCCCCTATGAAACTG
>CANFNA010000106.1 GCA_947448395.1 Chthoniobacteraceae bacterium | reverse complement strand
GTTTTCAAAGTGAGAGATCTTCTCTCGGAGGTCGCTTCAGGAGGGGACAACTACCAGCGTTTTTCGCGGCGTGCTTCGGATGTTCGCTTCCATGTGGAGTTGTTGAGGCGGTATGCCGATAATCGTTTCAATACGGGTTATGCGGGTCTTGGGGGCCAAACCTCGCGAATCACGGTTTTCACGATCACGCTGTCGCTCTTTAGCGTGATTATTGGAGTTTTGATGGCTGTGAGAATGGCGCGAAAAATTTCACTTCCGCTAGCGAAGGCTGCGGAGTTGGTTGATCGGGTCGCTAAGCATGACCTCACGACACACTTTGCGGTGTCGACCAACGACGAGGCAGGTCGAATTGCGCGCGCACTCAATGTGATGGTGGAGGATCTGCGGAAGGATGTGCGGATTTTGAGTGGGGATTCATCCTCCTTGCGGGAGGCTTCAACGGGTCTGGATCGAATTAGCCGGCAATTAACGGCAAACGCGAATGAGACCTGTACGCAGGCGGCGGTGGTTTCATCTTCGGCAAATTCAGTTAGCCATGATTTGGAGTCTGTCGCAGCCGCTATTGAAGAGATGAGTTCCAGCATGGGCGAGATTGCGAGGAATGCTGGAGAGGCATCACGCGTTGCCAACAGGGCTTCTGAATCTGCACGGCAGACGAATTCGATGGTCGAAAAACTGGGGGACAGTAGTGCGCGGATTAGTACGGTTATTCAGACGATTACAAGCATTGCGGCTCAGACCAACTTACTTGCATTGAATGCGGCGATCGAAGCAGCACGCGCTGGCGATGCAGGCAAGGGGTTTACGGTGGTGGCGAATGAAGTGAAGCAATTGGCGCAGCAAACCTCCAGGGCGACAGAGGAAATTGGGGAGAGTATTGCGGAGATCCAGTCTGACGCGCAGACGGCTGTGGTCGCGATTCGGGAGATCGGTGAAATTATCCGCCAGATCGACATTTTGCAGAGCAGTATCGCAGGGGCGGTGCATCAGCAGAATGCGGCCACTTTCGAGATTTCCAAGAGTCTCAGTACGGCGACACAGGCTAGCCGAGACATCTCTGCACGGATGGTTTCCGTGGTGGATGCCGCAAATGAGGCAAGTTCGGAAGCCAATCAGACGGCTAATGCAGCCGAGCAGTTGGTTCGGATCTCGGCTGGATTGCGGCGTGTGGTGGAGCAGTTTACGTTGCCGAAAAATTCGATGTCCTGAGGCTTCAAGAAGAAGACGCTGCTGAAGGAAAAAGGGGACGTTTATTCGACGGTCACGCTTTTGGCGAGGTTCCGTGGTTTATCAACGTCGCATCCGAGAGCGACGGCGGTATGATAGGCGAGCAACTGGAGTGGAATGGTAGTCAGAAGAGGCGAGAGGAAGTCGGGGCAATGGGGGATGAGGATGGAGTCATCGCAGAGTTCCTCGAGTCGGTGGGAACCCTCGGTACCGATGCCGATGACCGGCCCCATCCTTGCTTTGACTTCTTCGATGTTACTGATGTTTTTTTCAAAAACGGTGTCTTCTGGGGCGATGAAGACGCTGGGGACTTCCGGGGTAATCAGAGCGATGATTCCATGCTTAAGCTCTGCGCTGGGGTGTCCGCTGGCATGGATATAAGAGATTTCCTTCATCTTGAGCGCTCCCTCGAGGGCGACGGGATAATTGAACTGCCGCCCTAAAAACATCATGGACTGAGCGTGTGCATATTTTTTGGCGATGGCCTGAATCTGTGCGTCGAGTGAGAGGATTTTTCGCACTTTGTCTGGGATGGCCTGAAGTTCCTCAAGAATCCGGAGGCCGTCCGTGGTAGAGAGGTGTCTAATTCTTCCTAAAAGCAGGGCGATTAGAGTGAGGACGGTGCATTGGCTGGTGAAGCTTTTGGTGGCGGCGACGCCAATTTCGGGGCCGGCGTGCATATAAACGCCGCCGTCGCTTTCGCGTGCGATGGTCGATGCGACGTTGTTGCAGATGCCGAGGGTTTTGTGGCCCTTTCTCTGGCTTTCCCGAAGCGCGGCAAGGGTGTCTGCCGTTTCGCCGCTCTGACTGATGGCAAAAACGAGAGCATCTTTTGGGAGCGGCAGGTTTCGGTAGCGGAATTCAGAGGCGAACTCCACTTCGGTTGGGAGAAGCGCGAGTTGTTCGATGAGATATTCTCCGACCATGGCCGCGTGTGAAGCGGTTCCGCAGCCTGTGAGGACCACTCTCTCAATGTTTCTCAACTCGGCGTTGGTCATGTTCAAGCCGCCAAGTTTGGCGGTTGCTTCCTCCGTAGAAAGCCGTCCGCGCAAGGCATCTCGGATGGTCTCGGGCTGCTCAAAGATTTCTTTGAGCATGAAGTGCGGATAGTCGCCCTTTTCTACCGCTTTGCTATCGAACTCGACTTCGCGGATTTCATATCCGCTCTCCCCCCCGGGGACGGTACTGACTTCGAATCCTTCGGGAGAAAGGCAGGCGATATCAAAGTCTTTGAGATAAACGACTTCCCGAGTGTGGTTGACGATGGCGCTGACGTCGCTTGCGAGAAAGTTTTCGCCTTTGCCGACCCCGAGGACGAGAGGGCTTCCCCGTCGGGCTCCGATCAGAAGATTTGGGAGTGATGTATGAATGACTGCAATTCCGTAGGTTCCAACGACTTGTTTGAGTGCTGTTCGGATGGCCTCCATGAGGAGCTCCTTAGTTGGTTCGCCTTTGGACTCGTCAAACGCTTTGCCGATGAGATGGGCGAGCACTTCGGTGTCGGTTTGGGAATCGAAATGGTGGCCTTGCTGTTGAAGTTGGGTTCGGAGCGAGGAGTAATTCTCAATGACGCCGTTATGAACCACGGCGAGGTGCCCGGACTCGTCGAGATGGGGGTGGGCATTTTCGTTGGTGACCCCTCCATGGGTGGCCCAGCGGGTGTGTGAGATGCCCAAGGTGCCCGGTGCTGCCTGTTCGTGAACCAATTGGGCCAGATGGGCGATTCGCCCGATGCGTTTCCGAGTTTGAAGAAGGCCGTCATGGAGGATGGCGACGCCAGCGCTATCATAGCCCCGGTATTCGAGTTTTCGGAGCCCATCGATGAGAAGAGGGGCCGCCTGTTGTTTGCCAATGTATCCGACGATGCCGCACATAGAGTGAAGAGTAAACGCGGACTGACCCTAAAGAGGATCTGTGTTTACGCAAAAGGAGAAATGGGGGAAAGGGCTTCGCTCCCTCGGGGTTCCTTCGCTAGAATCGCATATCCCACCCTCTAACAACTGCAACCTCCTGAACAAATGAGTATCCCAAACTGGTCTTCAATTTCCGACAAAACCCTCTCCATTATTATGGGTGGAGGAGCTGGAACCCGTCTATTTCCGCTCACTAAAGAACGCGCAAAACCTGCGGTCCCATTGGCAGGTAAGTACCGCTTGGTGGATATTCCCGTGAGCAACTGCCTGAACAGCGGGTTAAGAAGAATTTTTGTGCTGACGCAGTTCAACAGCGTCTCGCTACACCGCCATATTCATGCGGCTTACAAGTTTGATCATTTTTCGCATGCCTTCGTCGAAATTCTTGCGGCTCAGCAAACCCCGAGTGGCGAGCGCTGGTACCAGGGGACCGCAGATGCGGTTCGGCAGAACCTTGGAGATTTTTTAAACTCCTCCTACGAATACTTCATTATTCTTTCAGGGGATCAGCTGTATCGGATGGATTTTCGTGATGTGCTTCGGCAGCACATTGAAACGGGATCAGACCTCACCATCGCCACGATTCCAGTGTCTCGTCAGGAGGCGACGGGCTTTGGAATTATGCACACGGACACGCACCGTCGGATCATTGAATTTGTTGAAAAACCAAAGGATCCAGCCGTTCTGGATGGATTGCGAATCCCGTCAGATCTTCTGAAGGAGTTGGGAAAACCAGGGGATGCAGATCTGTATCAGGCGTCGATGGGGATTTATGTTTTCAATCGAAAGGCGCTGATCGACGCGTTGGCCAATCAACATGAGGATTTTGGTAAGCATGTGATTCCGGGCATGATTCACTCTGCCAAAGTGTCGGCCTATATTTTCCAAGGGTATTGGGAAGACATTGGAACGATCCGCTCCTTTTTTGATGCGAACCTTGCGCTGGCTGCGACTGAGCCGCCCTTCAACTTTTTTGATACCTCGGCGCCCATCTTTACGCACGCGCGCTTCTTGCCAGCGAGCAAGGTGAACTCCGCCTCAATACGGAATGCGATTATTTCTGATGGCTGCGTGATTAGCGACGCGACGATCGATCGCGCCGTGATTGGGATTCGGAGTGTCATCGGGTCGGGCTCTGAGGTGAAGAACTGCGTGATGATGGGTGCGGATTACTTTGACTCGCCGCAGGTCCGGCCTGCGGGCAGTCCAGCCCTTGGAATTGGGCGCAACTGTTCCATCGATCACGCGATCATCGATAAGAATGCGCGTATTGGCGACAATGTGGTGATTTCTCCAAAAGGGAAACCGGAGAGCATGGACGGGGAAAACTTTATCATCCGCGATGGGATTGTGGTGATTCCCAAAAACGCCATACTCCCATCTGGAACTCGGATCTAAAGTTTGTGGAACGGACCCTCGGCTCCATTCCGGCCCGAGAGAGTTTCACTCGATGGAGCCCTCAAACGCTTTGAAGCGGACTATCTACAATCCGAGGATGCATTTCTCGACCACGATGATGTATTTACCGACTGATGTCTTGTGCCGACCGGTTTTCCTTAGGGGCTGACGAGGATCTGCCAAGGGTTAGAGAAGAAAACGTATCCCTGGGATCATTGGTCTAAGTTTTGGCTTCGATTGTGGTCAGACAGGAGAAAGTTCGCCCCATGTTCCGTGCCGTGAAAAGCAACTCTGCGTTGAGCGCGCCCCGCGACAATACCGCAGGCGCTCGCTGGGAAAAAAGGGCGAAAGGGAATCTCCTATTGTTAATAACACGCCCGATGTTTCTTTTGGCCTGCTTCAGCGCCGGTCGGGTCCATGCGGAGCCTGTGGATTTCGTCCGTGAGATCCGGCCCATTTTCGAGAAGCGGTGTTACACTTGCCACGGTTCGGAAAAGCAGAAGGGAGGCTTGCGTCTTGACGTAAAAGCGGCGGCCTTAAAAGGGGGGGATGATCATGCCCCCAACATTGTTCCGGGCGACCCGAAGGGTAGCCCCCTAGTCAGCTTCGTCAAAGGCGAGCAGGAGGACCTTGTGATGCCGCCCAAAGGTGAGAAATTGTCCGCGTCGGAAGTGGCGCTTCTTGCCCGCTGGATCGAGGAGGGTGCGAAATGGCCGGATGGGGTGGATCTCGCTCGGCTTGAAGACAAGCGCGATCACTGGGCTCTGCAGCCTGTGACAAATCCGATTCCTCCGGCCCCAAAAAACGCACACTGGGCGAGGGACGGACTCGATAGATTCATCCTCGCCACGCTGGAAAGAGAGGGCCTTACCCCCTCCCCAGAGGCATCGCGAACGGCATGGCTGAGGCGTGTCTTTTTTGACCTTACCGGGCTTCCGCCATCGCCCGAGGATCTCGAGACTTTTTTGAAAGACGAGGATCCGGACGCCCACGAGCGGGTGGTCGACGGGCTTCTAAAGTCTCCGCGCTACGGGGAGCGATGGGGACAGCACTGGCTCGATGTGGTTCGGTACGCCGACACGCACGGCTTTGAGGTCAATACGGAGCGCCCTAACGCCTGGCCTTACCGCGACTATGTCATTCGAGCCTTAAACAACGACACGCCGTATGACCAGTTCGTCCGAGATCAGATTGCCGGAGACGCTACCGGTCAGGAAACGGCGACGGGATTTCTGGTGACGGCATCCGTTCTCTTGCCGGGTCAGATTGGAAAGGACGATGCTTCAAAAAGGCTCGCGCGGCAGGATGCGATCGACGAGATCGTTGTGAACGCGAGCCAGACCTTTCTAGGCTTGAGTGTCGGTTGTGCGCGTTGTCACGACCACAAATTCGATGCGATTACAGCGCGCGACTATTACGCGATGCAGGCCTTTTTCGCGGGCGTCGAATACTCCGATAGGGAACTGCAAACTCCTGAGGCGTTGGCGGCGAGGAAAGAGGCGCAGGCCATCAGTGGCAAAATAGCGGAGATCGACAAAAAGCTCTCCCGTTTTGTGCCGCTCGCTGGGGCAGGAGTGAAGAGGTCTGCGGTGAACGCAAAAGTGAACACCGATCGCTTTTCTCCGGTGAAGGCAAAGCGTGTGCGATTCAGTATTGAGAAGACCAACAACCTTGAGCCCTGTATTGACGAGCTTGAGGTCTTCAATACAGATGGGGTCAACGTGGCATTGGCTCTTTCGGGTGCGAGCGTTTCAGCTTCTGGACAGACCATCGTCGCGGACCGGCACGACTTGAGTTACATCGCTGACGGGCGTTACGGAAATTCGCGAAGCTGGATGGGGAATGAAAACGGCAGGGGATACGTGGTCGTTGAATTTCCGACCGTGCAGATGATCGATCGCGTGGTGTGGGGGCGCGACCGCGAGGGAAAGTTCAAGGACCGCTTGGCCACGGGCTACAAGATCGAAGTTTGCGAAAGCAGCGAGGATTGGCGGTTGGTTGCCGACTCTACGGACCGTGTTCCCAGCACGGGACAAGAGGTGAGGGAGGGGGCTTTTTCCACCGAGGGTCTGAGTCCTGAGGAGGCGATACAGGCGGGCGCACTAGTCTCAGAAAAGCGGCCGTTTGCTAGTCAGTTGGCGGTTCTCAACACCGCGCAAAAGGCGTTTGCAGGCGTCTTCAGGAAGCCAGACGATATTCATCTGCTGTACCGCGGGAACCCAGAGCAGCCGAAGGACTCTGTGTCGCCCGCGGTACTGAGCGTTTTAGGGGACCTCAAATTACCGGCGAACATCGGGGAGCAGGACCGGCGCATCGCGCTTGCGCGCTGGGTTGCGGACGCAAATAACCCCCTCACTGCAAGAGTGATGGTCAACCGCATCTGGCAGGGCCACTTCGGCGCCGGCATCGTGGCGACGCCGAGCGATTTCGGCCGGATGGGGTTGCGCCCCTCGCATCCCGAACTGCTCGACTGGCTGGCCCGCGAATTTGTCAGGAAAGGTTGGTCGATGAAAGTGCTACATAAGCAGATCGTCCTATCGGCAACCTACAGGCAGGGCTCTGGTTACAACGCTGCGGCTGCGTCTAGGGACGCAGAAACACGCTTGCTATGGCGGTTTCCTCCGCGACGCCTAGAGGCTGAAAGCCTCCGGGACAGCATCCTTGCGGTGAGCGGTTCGTTGAATTTGAAAATGTATGGAAGCGGATTCAACCTGTTCAACCAGCGCGGAGGACTGAGTGGCTTCAACCCCGTTGAAAAGTTCACAGGCGACGGTCTCAGGAGAATGATCTACGCGCATAAGGTCCGCCGCGAACCCGAGGCTGTCTTTGGAGCATTTGATTGTCCTGACGCCGGACTGAGCACCTCGCGCCGCATCGAATCCACCACGCCCATACAGGCGCTCAATCTGCTCAACAGTCGGTTTGTGCTCGACCAGAGCGATGCGTTTGCCGCCCGTTTGAAGCGAGAGGCCGGAGACGATACGGAGAGACAGATTCAGCGGGCCTACCTTGTGGCTTTCGGTCGGAGCCCCGCACCGAGCGAGGTGTCCGAAGCCCGAGAGGTGGTTTCCCTGCACGGTGCCGCCGCGTTGTGTCGCGCAATTCTAAACAGCAACGAGTTCGTGTTCCTTCCCTAACGTCCCTGAAAATATGAACCACCCCAATCCGGAGCATCTCTCCTCCCCCGGACGCATCTTATTGGACCGGCGCCATTTTCTCTCGGATTCTGCGACGGCTTTGGGGTCGATCGCACTCGCCAATCTGCTGAGACAGGATGGCCTGCTCGCGCAAAATGCCGGGCCAGTGATTGATCCGGCGCATCCCTATGCGCCGAGGGACCCGCATTTTCCAGGGAGGGCCAAGAACGTGATTGTGATCTTCTGCGCGGGTGCCGTCAGCCAGCTGGAGACTTGGGACTACAAGCCCGAGTTGATCAAGTGGGACGACAAGCCGCTCCCTGGGGGCCCTGCGGTCACGTTCCAGGGTCCGGCAGGGAACCTAGCGCGTCCCCAGTATGCATTTCGGCAGCGCGGAAAGACGGGCAAATGGGTGTCAGACATGATTCCGCATTTGGCGGAGCTGACGGACGAAATCGCATTCATTCATTCGCTGACCAGCAAGAGTAATACGCACGGTCCCGCAGAAAACTTTCTGTCGACCGGCTTCAATCTCGACGGTTTCCCGAGCCTAGGATCCTGGGCGACTTACGCCTTGGGAAGTGAGAATCAAAATCTGCCCGCCTACGTTGCGATCCCAGATCCGCGCGGGGTGCCGCAGAACGGAGCTAACAACTGGGGACCGGGCTTTTTGCCGGCAGCGTTCCAAGGCACCACGATGAGTTCGCTCAACCCGATCAGGCACCTTTCAGCTGAGGGCATTGCTCACGATTCTGACGCTGCGGCGAAGGCGTTGCTGCGGCGGATGAACGCGCGTCACCTCGAAACAAATCCCGAGAACGGCAAGTTGGCGGCGCGCATCGCAAGCTATGAACTGGCGGCGCGCATGCAAATGAGCGTGCCCCAAATCAGCGACCTGAGCACCGAGCCCGCGCACATTTTGAAGTCTTACGGCGCGGATGATTCAACCAACAAAGACAAGGCGGCTTTTGCCAAAAATTGTATTCTTGCGCGTCGGCTGATCGAACAGGGGGTGCGTTTTGTGCAGTTATTCAATGGAGCCTACGCCAGCGGAGGCAAATTGAATTGGGACGGACATAACGCGTTGAAGGAGCAGTACGACATTCATGCCAACGTCCTCGACCAGCCTGCGGCTGCTTTGATCCGGGATCTCAAGGAGCGAGGACTCCTAGAGGATACGCTTGTGGTATGGTGTACCGAGTTCGGCCGGATGCCGTTTTTTCAGAAGGGAGCCAAGGGACGAGACCACAATCCAGATGGGTTTACCTGCTGGCTGACGGGAGCCGGCGTGAAGGGCGGGGTGTCCCACGGTGAAACCGACCCATTCGGTGCCAAGGCGGTCAAAGACGTGCACCCGCTCTATGACTTCAACGCGACGATTCTTCATCTGCTGGGATTGAACCACGAGAAGCTCACCTTTGAACACAATGGGGTCCAGCGCAGGTTGACCAGTGTCGAGGGCAACGTGATCCGCGAGGTTCTTGCGTAGCCCTAGTCAAAAGGAATGGCGGCGTGAGTAGCCGATATTGATAAACTCCTCACAGGGCGTGAAGAATGCGCTAACGGCCACCTTGTGGCGATGCGCTGCGAGTCCCAGGATTCAATTCGAGAAACCACGTGGGGTGGGAATAAAGGATCAAGCATGGATCAAGCGAGCTTCCATCCAGCGCGATACTCGCGCTGCAGAAGCCGATTGGCAGCATCATCGTCGGTTTTGCCGAGGGTGTGATTCCATTTAATCGGCTTGCCCGCGCGGAAAGCGACACCTCCAAGATGATTGGCGATGGTGAGTAGACCCGAGTAGCTGAAGTCGCACGGGGCCTTTTTGCCGGCGCGTGCGCATTCGATAAACTGCTGCTGATGGCTCGGTCCGTCTTCGATAGTCTTCGCGGGGCGCCTGAACTCTTGGACCTTGTCATCGAGCATCAGTAGATGGCCGCCGTAATTCGCGATGACCATTCCATGTTCTCCGATGAAGAGGGATCCGTCCTTCCATTGCGGAACTTTTCCTTCGGTCCACAACTTGGGTTTTTCTGTTCCCTGATACCAGTGGTGGGTCACTGGGGCGAGATCGCCGCGTTGTCCATAAGTCCACGTTGCGCGCATGTTTGCCGGCGCAATCTCGGGATGTGGGGCAGGGCCATGCGCTTCGACCGTGAGAGGATGGTCGAGCTTGAGCGCCCAGAACGGAAGATCGTTAGAATGACTTCCTAGATCGCTCATCGTGCCGTTTGCAAAGTTCCAGTAGCGGTACCAGCGCGGGCCTGGGAAGTAGATTTCGTGGTAAGGTCGCATCTGTGCCGGGCCGATCCATAAATCCCAGTCAAGGTGTGGCGGCACCGACATTGCCTCGGAAGGCATTTTATCGATGTATTCAAGCACGGAGGTCTTCGCGAAAAGATCGCTGTTTGCCTCTGCCTCGGCGCGGGATTGCATGCCCCATGAGCGCGACACCCAAGTGTGCACTTCCTTGATTTGGCCGATCGCACCGCTCTGTATTAATTCGACAGTGCGATGGTATGCCGGTGCCGAATGCATCTGCGTACCCATCTGTGTGGTGACGTTTGCTTTCTTCGCTTCTTCCATGACCATGCGGCATTCAAACACGTCCCGTGTAAGAGGCTTTTCACAGTAGACGTGCTTGCCTGCGCGCAGGGCTGGGATCATCGCGAACGCGTGGGTGTGCTCCGTGGTGGCGATGAACACCGCATCGAT
>CANFNA010000105.1 GCA_947448395.1 Chthoniobacteraceae bacterium | reverse complement strand
GATTTCAAAGGGGTCGCATTTAGCGGGTCTCATGGGGGGAATCCTGGGCCTGTTGGGAGTGTGATTTTTCGGACCCCAGCAATGCCTGGGTGGAGTAAGGCCGGAAGTTTCTCGGATCCACGAGTTCTACCGAAAGGCTTTGGTGCATCGACTGTTCCGTACGGGCCCCTGCCTTCTGAATGGGCGAGGTATAAAGGGCTTTATCGGCATGGCGAGAAGGTGGTGGTTGCTTACACGGTTGGAAAGGCAGAGGTGTGGGAATTTCCGGACCTCGAGGTTTTCGGAGAGCAGAAGGTTCTCGTTCGCTCATTCGACGTCCGGTCTGCAGGAGAGGCCTCTACGGTCTTGGTCGCCCAAGTGCCAGAATCGGGGGTCTGGGAAGAGAGAAACGGAAGTCTGATTTTAGGGGATGATCTGTCCAAGCCGGACTCGCGTTTGATTCTGAGGGTGCAGGGTGCGCCTGAGGGAGCGAAGTGGAAGAAGATCGGTGCGGGATGTGTTGGATTGGAGCTGCCGTCTTTTAGGGGAGGAGAGCGTTTCAAAATTGGCCATTGGAAGGGGAGCGTTTCCGGAGTGGATTCGGCTCTTTCTGCTCTTGGCGGGCTTTCCAAGGCTCGAGACCTTGCGGAGTTCACCAAGCCCGGGCGTTCTTTATGGCCTCAGAAGATCGCCGTACAGGGCTCGTTAGGGCGGGAAGACGGGGCGTTCCAGCTCGATACCGTAACGATTCCAATGGAGAATCCTTGGAACTCATGGCTGCGCATTGGTGGGATTGATCTGTTTAAGGACGGACGGATTGCGTTTTCAACTTTTGCCGGTGACGTTTGGGTGGGCTCTGGGATTGATGCAACCCTGCAGAAAATAGAATGGAAGCGTTTCGCGGCTGGTCTGCACCAACCGCTTGGGATGCGGATTGTGGATGACGTGATTTACGTCACGTGCCGTGACGGGATTGTGCGGCTTATTGATTCAAACGGCGATGGCGAGGCGGATTTCTATGAGAACTTTAATAATCAGGTCCAGGTCACTCCGAACTTCCATGAGTTCATGTTCGACTTGCAGACGGATTCTCAGGGGAACTTTTATTTTGCAAAGGGAGGGCCGGTAAAAGGCGGAGGGCGAGGATGGGATCCGATTGCCGAGCACAACGGCACGATGATGCGGGTATCGCGAGACGGCTCGAAGTTCGAGGTGTTTGCCACTGGGTTTCGAGCGCCAAATGGAATTTGTGTAGGGCCCGGAGATGTCGTAACGACGGGCGACAATGAAGGAACCTGGGTGCCAATGTGTTACCTGCACATCGTCAAAAAGGATTCATTTCTGAGTGTTCCTGATTTGTCCCATCGGGATCCGCTTCCAACCGCATTTGATCCCCACGTGTGCTTCTTTCCGAAGTCGGTGGACAATTCCTCTGGGGGACAGGTTTGGGTGACCAGCGATAAGTGGGGGCCACTCAAGGGGCGGTTACTTCATATGAGCTACGGGCAGGCCTCATTGTACGAGGTCATGATGGAAGAAGTTGGAGGAGTGACCCAAGGTGGGGTGACAAAGGTGCCTCTGAAATTTGCCACGGGAATCATGCGCGCCCGATTTTCGGAAGCGGATGGGCAGTTGTATATTGCTGGGCAGCGTGGTTGGCAGACCTCGGGGGCGGAAGATGGAGCGATTCAGCGTGTGCGGTATACGGGCAAGGCTCACAACGCTCCCAAAGGCCTACGTGTGACGGATCGTGGGATTCACCTCTCTTTTGATGAGCCTCTGGATCTGGCGAGTGCGAGTAATTCGGACAATTATAGCGTTGAGCAGTATAATTACCGATGGACGTCCAATTACGGTTCCAAAGACTATCGTCCAAGTAATCCCGAGGAACTTGGCCATGACACCGTCGATATTACTGGAGTGAGCGTTTCTGAGGACCGCAAATCGGTCTTCCTCAAGGTCGCAGGACTGAAGCCTGTGATGCAGAGTGAAATCACGATGCGCATTAAAGCTGCGAGCGGAGAGGCGATTCCGGAGAAAGTCTGGCACACGATCAATGCCGTTGGACACGAGACGGGGCCTGAATTGAAACTCACTTCGTCGAGTCGTTTGCCTGCGCCAAAAACGGCGGGAAGCGGTGTTGCACTTACGCTCAAGGCTGGCGGTAAATTAGATGTCCGCAGGGACCGCGTGATCGCTCTTCACGTCCCTGCGGGATCGGCTGTCTCGCCCTTTTTGCCGAAGGCGCAGAAGTTTGAAGCGCAGTGGGACTCTATTCTTTCGGTGCCACTTACGAAGCAAGTGAAACTGATGGCGGAAGGACTCGGGGACGTTCGCGTTCGCGTGAATGGAGTTGCAGTATTTGACGGAGCTCTTTCTGAGAGCGGCAAGCATTTGGAGGGGAATGTCGAATTGCGCAAGGGAGGCAATGCGTTGGAGGTTGAGTACAAAAGCCCAGCGGCGGGAGATGCCACTTTCAGGCTGCTCTGGTCTTCTTCGGATTTTGGGATGGAGCCGGTCCAGCCAACCGCTCTGTACGTGCCGGAGGAGAAGGCGGTGGCGGTGGGTGCTGGGGCCCAACTCCGAGAGGGGCGTCTTTTATTTGCACAATCAAACTGTGTGAGCTGTCACGATCCTGCAGGTGTTTTGGCGCCGAAAGGGCAAGCTCCAGACGCGATGCCTGAGCTTGGGCGAGCAGCGCCGCTCTTGGCTGAAGTGGGAGCACGCTTCAAAGAAGATTGGGTGGCGAATTGGATTTTGAATCCCCACCAATTCAGGGTGGGAAGCCGGATGCCTGCCGTATTGCATGGGGTTGGTTCGGCGCAACAAGCCGCGGATCTCGCGGCGTTTTTGTGCAGTCAAGGTTCGGCGACAGGGGATTTGGCACTGGAGTCCCCGACGGCTGGGGGCGCGTTGTTTGGAAATTTGGGTTGTATCGCTTGCCACAGCACCCCGATGAGCAAAGTTGGGAACAACTCGAATCGCGTTTCTTTGAACCACGTGAGTTCGAAGTGGAATGCCGCAGCTCTGCGCGACTACTTACTTGATCCGCAGAAGTATCATCCTGGATCTCGCATGCCAAAGACGCCAATGTCGGAGAAAGAGGCGCTGCAGCTGACTTCTTTTCTGATGTCTTTCCCCAGCGGGGCGCCGGCGAGCGCTGTGAAAGGGGATCTTGTTCGAGGGGCTCAGTTGCTCACGAGCACTGGGTGTTTGCAGTGCCATGCTGGCGTGCCTGGAACGGCAACGCCCTTGGCTAAAACGCTTTCAGGTAGATGGGAAGCGGGCTGCTTGGCTGATTCGGAAAGGCAGCGCGGGCAGGCGCCTGACTTTCAGTTTTCGGAGGAGCAACGGAGAGCATTACGGTTCCTCGCAAAAGAGGGTTTAGCATCTGTGGAGCGCGATTGTGCCCGGGAGTTTGCGCAGCGTGCTGTTGTGGATTTGCGATGTGTGGCGTGTCATCAAATGGATGCAAAGGAGAGCGTGTGGTCCTCTGTCACGGAGGAGGCGAATATGTTGGGAGGGCTCAAAGGTGGACCGACGGCTAAAAATCCGCATGGACCGCAGTTTACGACGAATATTCCGCATCTCACTTGGCTGGGCGAGAAACTCCAACCCGCATGGAGTTCTAAAATGATTTCGGGGCAGATTGAGAAGAAGCCGCGGGAGTACATTTTTGCGAGAATGCCTGCGTTTCCTGCATACGCAGATTCCCTCTCGAAGGGGTTATCCCATTGGCACGGTTTCAGTGATAAGCCGACGACTCTGGGTGGCGCGCCGGCAGATTTGGTGAAAGCGGGAGAAACGTTATTGGGTGACCAAGGAGGATTCGCTTGTACGGTCTGTCACGATCTCGGAAAGAAGCCTGCAACGGCTCCGTTTGAAGCTCCGGCCATTAATCTCGCCCTCGCTTCTCAGCGCTTGCGGTTATCGTACTTTGAACGTTGGTTGCTCAATCCTCAGCGGATTGATTCTGGGACAAAGATGCCGCGCTACTCCGATGGCAATGTTCGCACCCAACTGAAGCAGGTCTTGGATGGCGATGGGGTTCGCCAGTTTGATGCGATTCGCCAATACCTGATTTCCATTTCCGACTAGACCGGCGGTAGGTGGTGAATAAAAAAGCGTCCTGAGTCTGGGTAGACTCAGGACGGATTCTTTTAGGGTCAGACTGTGAGACCTCCACGCCATCTCGCGAGAGTGGAAGTGGGAGTGGCTTACGTTTTTGAGCCGTTGGGTTGGGGGAACTCCAAATAGGTGTATCCCTTCAACGCTTTTTCGTAACTGGCAAGCAAGCGCATCGCCTCATTAGGCTTGAGTCGGTCGGATTTGATTGCTGCATCCACTTGGGATTTGACGCGCCGGATGAGTTCGGACTGATCCCATTGAACCATGGCGAGGACTTCTCCGATCGTTGAGCCTTCGAGGGTCTCTTCAATGTACCATCCGCACTCCTCGTCGTTGTCGAGGAAGACATGCGCTTCATTGACCCGACCGAAAAGGTTGTGAAGGTCGCCCATAATATCCTGATAAGCGCCCATCAAAAAGAAGCCAATGTGGTAAGGCACACCGGGTTGCAGTTGGTGCAAAGGCAGAGTCTCCTTCACATCTTGCAGGTCGATAAACTTCGAGATCTTTCCGTCAGAGTCGCAAGTGATATCAACCAGTGTTGCATTGCGTGTTGGAAACTTGTCCAGATTATCCACGGGCATGACTGGGAAGAGTTGTCCGAGAGCCCAGTGGTCGAGCAGTGACTGGAAGACGGAGAAGTTGCAGACGTATTGGTCTCCCAAGCTCGTTTCCAAGTCCTTGACCTCGTCAGGCACGTAGCGCAGGCCCTTGCAAAAGGTCACGATTTGCAGAGCGATCTGCCAGTAGACTTGCTCGATCTTCGCTTTGCTTTCCAATTCAAGCAGTCCGAGATCAAACATCGACTGCGCCTCCTCTTTAAGTTGCTGAGCGTCGTGGAGCGTTTCTGTCCAGTTTTGAAGGCTGAGAGCCTTTTGAAGCTCGATAATTTCACTGACCTGCTTCGGGTCTGCGGGTTCTGCTTCAGCTTTGAGGCGGGCTTTATCCTTTTCAATGGCACCGAATGCTTCGACGACGAGGATAGAATGATGGGCCACGATAGCACGGCCGCTTTCGGAAACGATTGCGGGATGATCCACGTTCTCCGAATCACAAACAGACATGATGTTCCAAACGATGTCTCGCGCGTATTCGGCGAGGCTGTAGTTCATGGAACTTTCGAAGGCCGTTTTGGAACCATCGTAATCCACTCCAAGACCGCCGCCGACATCAATGTATCCCATCTGATGTCCCATCTTTGCTAGTTTTGCGTAGAATCGAGCCGCTTCCCGCACGGCTCTTTTTATCGTTCCAATTTCCGGCACTTGGGAGCCGACATGGAAGTGAACGAGTTTGAGGCAATGAGCGAGGCCTGCCTTTTTGAGAGCGTCAGATCCTGCGACTAAGTCTGCAGTGCTGAGTCCGAATTTAGCATTTTCGCCGCCGCTGGTGGCCCATTTGCCAGCGCCTTTGGTTGCAAGACGCACGCGGACGCCGATGAGAGGTTCAACGCCGACTTCCTGAGAAATCTGAATGATCTGATGCAACTCTTCGAGCTTCTCAACGACCATGATCACCTTCTTGCCCAGCTTCGTTCCAAGCAGTGCATTTTGGATGAAGGAAGCGTCTTTGTAGCCGTTGCAGATGATGAGACTTTCCGGGTCGCTGTGGATGGCGAGCGCCGCGAGCAATTCTGGTTTCGATCCAGCCTCGATGCCGAAATGGAAAGGCTTTCCAGCCTCCATGATTTCCTCAACGACTTCTCGGAGCTGGTTAACTTTGATTGGGAACACTCCGCGATAGGGAGATTTATAGGCCATCTCGTGAATGGCTTCCGAGAATGCTTGATTGATCCCTTGAACGCGGTGTCTCAAGAGATCCTGAAAGCGGACAACCATTGGAAATGTGAGACCCCGGTTGCGGGCCTCCTCCAAGATATCGACGAGGTCTATAGGTGTCGCTGGATCCTGAGTGGGTAAAATGGAGATGTGGCCTTTGTCGTTGATCGTGAAGTACCCGGCACCCCAGCGGTCGATGTTGTACAGCGCGATGGCGGACGGGATGTCCCAAGGAGTATTCATGGATGCAAGAGAGAGACGAAACGGTGGGGGGCGGAGTGTAGGTTTCCCTGATCGCTTTGCAATGCGAGGGAGGGGGTAAAACTCGGATTTTACAAAGGAGTTTCTTCGGAGCGTGAAGCTGCGAGCACATCCGAGTGTGAAATTCCAAAAAGTTCGTACAGGCGAATAATCGTTTCTTCGATTAGATTATTTGGGCAACTCGCTCCTGCTGTGATTCCTACAACGATTGGAGAAGGGTTGAGCCAGCCCCGTAGAGTGATCTCCTTTTTATGATGAAGATCGAAGTGAACGATTTCCTGATTGGACACCAGACGTTCGGCATTCCGGATAAAGTAGGTAGGGAGCTTTTCATTCCCCATTTCTGCCAGATGCGAAGTATTTGAGGAATTGTAGCCTCCAACAACCAACAAAAGGTCCATCGGGCGAGTGAGCAAATCCCGAAGTGCATCTTGTCTCTCTTGGGTCGCTCCACAAATAGTGTCGAAAAAGCGAAAATTGCGGCCGGCTGCCTCTGCTCCATCTCTTTTGAGAATTGCCGCGGCAATCCGTCTTTGAACTTCTTCAGTTTCGCCCCTGAGCATGGTCGTTTGGTTGGCCACCCCGACTCGCCGCAAGTGGAGATCTGGGTCAAACCCCTCACTGTGAGCGCCCTGGAATCGAGCAAAAAAGACCTGTTTGTCACCACCCTGTAAGATGTAGTCGCAGACCACATCGACTTCTTCGAGGGTTAGAACGACTAGATAGTGGCCCTTGCCTGAAGATGTGGCTCTCGATGCTGTGGCCTTGGTTTCTTCATGGGCGGCCTTTCCGTGGATGATCGAGGTCATCTCTTCCGAAGCATATTGTCGCACCCGCTTCCAAACGCTCATCACATCTCCACAAGTCGTATCGACAATTTGACAGCCTCGATCCTTGATTTTATCCAGCGTGGTGACGTCTGTTCCAAATGCAGGGACAATCACAACGTCTTCCTCAGAGAGGTTTTCCATTGAGGTCTTGGATTCTTCTGAAAGAAGATTGCGGATGCCCAATTCTGCAATCTGGCGGTTGACCTCCGGGTTGTGAATGATTTCCCCGAGGATAAACAGGTTCCGATCTTTGAAAACTTTGCGTGCGGCATACGCGAGGTCGATGGCGCGTTCGACGCCGTAACAAAATCCGAACTGTTTCGCCAATCTGACGGCGACTCCGTTGACACTCATCTCGCCCCCTCGCCGCCTTAGATGGTCTACAATTTCGCTTCGGTAGTGGGATTCAACTTGTTCTTGAACTGCAGCCATCACATCTGGCGTTCGTAAGTTTACGCGTGGAGCGGCTGTCGGTTTCATAAAGGCCATTGAGGCAGGAATGTGGGGCGAGGGCTTTCGCGATCCGAATGAGTTAGTCCAACAGAAGTTCGCCTTTTGGTTTTTCGAAAACCCTTGGGGAAATCATAAATTCCGGAGCGGGATCCGGATCCTTGTAATCTGTCGGCCGAGTTACCGAGGAGCCGAATTTTTCGTCTTCAGGTTGGTGGTCAGCGATCGCGACTGGAGTGCCTTCCCGCACGAGCGCGAAAAACTTTGGCGCGACTTCCTTATGCAAACGGAGACATCCATGGGTCCGCGGAACTGGATGAACATATCCAGTGTGAAATCCGTACGCGGGAGCAAACTCGCACCAATAGCCCATCGGGTACCCGAGAAACCGACCAGGTTGCGGATGTGAAGACTCTCCGGGAACGATGGAGTCGCCATTGACAAAAAAGCCGTAGGAGTTTGAGCGCTTCTGTTCAATTTTTGTGGAGATGCGGAAGTTGCCCTTCGGAGTGGGCTTTTCGTTTGTACCGACGCAGGTTGCCGCAGCCATCAAAAGACGGTCGCCTTCCAGCACGTAAACATTCTGGCTCGAAAGAGAGACTTTCACCCGAACCTCACTCGGGTTTTTGGGTCGCAGGGCTTTGACATGATAGGGAGCCGTCTTGTTCGGTGCGACGCAAGAGGCGGCTAGGACCGAAACAATGCCTGCGATGAGGAGTGGAAATGGTTTCATGATGCGGGATGGGACGGCTTGTTTAACGGCTAGAGGTGATTTGGGCGAGGTCATACCGAGCGACGAAGTCATATCAACGGTTCCATTCTGAGTTCTTCAAACTTTGAGTTAGTGGAAGAATAAAAGGGATACGCGCGTTCAGTGTGAGCGGGGCGGAAGCGGAAGTGTTTATAAGGCCAAAGCCAGAGCTCCGGTTTTTGCAGAATAATTTCCTCGAAAACATCCCAAGTAGCTTGGGCAATTTTCCTCGCCGCCATCTCTGGAGTTGTTTCTATCGGGGCGAGCGCTGTCACCGATATCCGTCCGTCGGTGAGTCTATCGGTCACGACGGGAACGAGGAGTGCATTTCCTCGGAGTGCGAGGATTGAGTGGAGGCGAGTGGCGCTGATTTCCAATGGGTTGGGTCCGAACGCGCGTAGAACGACGGATCCTTCACTGGGATCGAGAGTAAGGTCGGCAAGGAGTGCTGTGTTTTCGCCGCGTAGAACGCATTTAAGCAGTCTTAGCATAGCCCTATCCTGCGAAATAAGGGTGTGTTTCCCATGGCGCCGGAGCCTTGCGAAGAGACTTGTGAGGGTGGCGTTCTTAAAGTCCTGCGCGACAATGTTTGCGTGTCCTCCGAGATGAGCGAAAGCGAGTGCTGCCCACTCCCAATTACCTTGGTGTGCGCAAATGAACGCGATACCTCGTTTTTCGGTCCTCGCTCTTTGAAGGATCTCCTCAAATCCCGAAATGGAGGTGAAGGCCAAAAAGTTGTCTTTGGTCACGCGTTGAGCCCAGAAAAGATCGAGCATGGTTCGAGCGAAATTCTGGTAGGAACGCCGTGCGATATCCTTCTTTTGAATTTTATCTAGGTCGCTACGGAAGACTGCGTCGAGGTTTGCGAGGGCAACGCGCCGTCCTTTTCGATCAAACGTGAACACGGCAGCGCCTAAAAATTGAGCAAAGCCGGTGATGGTTCTTCGCGACAAACTCGGAATGATGATTTCGAGAAAGCGGCAGGCCCACCACTCCAATCGATGTCTGAAAAATTTCCAACGTGTCTTCACAGTTCCCCTCATTGCCTCATTCGCTCCATAGCTGCAAACGTGTAAGATCAAAGGCTAATGGACACGGAAAAACTCCTTCAGATTACGAGATCAATTCTCGCGCAGCCGACGGCGCCATTCTTTGAGGATGCAGTGCGAGCCGAAATCATTCTTCACCTGAGCCAATACAAAAATGTGAAAGTCGAGGTGGATGGTTTTGGCAACATCCTCGCAAAATATCGATCGGGCGATGTCGCTCCGCGCTGGCTGATCAGCTCGCATATGGATCATCCAGCCTATGTTATGGGTGAGTTTCTGGGTGGGGTCCCTGCTCGATATCTAGAAAAAAGTCCGCCGACGCGCGATTTCGGTGCTTTTGCCATGTGGGATTTGCCAGCTTTCGAGATTCGGGAGGGGCTCATTTTCTCGAGAGCTTGTGATGATCTCATCGGCTGCTCGGTGATGGTGTCTGTCGTGCACGAACTCGAAGCCATGGGTGTTGAGGCGGCTGTGGATTTCGCGTTTACCTGCGCGGAAGAGGTGGGACTGCTTGGTGCTGTTTATATTGCGAAAGAGGGGCGGTTTCCAAAAAGCATGCGTGTCCTGTCATTGGAGACGAGTGCAGAGAGGCCTCCGGCTAAAATGGGGCAGGGTGTGATTATCAGAACCGGAGATCGCACGAGTATTTTCGATTCTCAGGGGGGGGCCGAACTTGTTTATAGAGCCTCAGAACTTTCCATCCCTCATCAGCGATGCCTCATGAGCGGCGGCACGTGCGAGGCGACGGCTTACAGACTCTATGGTTACCGAGCCTCGGGGCTTTGCGTGGCACTCGGAAATTACCACAACTGTGGTCCTGATGAGCAGATCGCTCCTGAGTTTGTATCCGTGATCGACGTGCAATCGATGGTCAGATTATGTGTTGCAACGGCAACGCAAGTGGTTGATTTGGATTGCGATGAACGCCTAAAAGCTCAATTGGAGAGCAGGTTAGCGGACTCCTCCGCTCGTTGGCGGATTTGAGCAGCCTAGGGCTGCAAAAACCGCGATGCTTGGGGCTGATAATTTGCAATGATCGAAGGGCGTGGTCGCAACCTCTTGCCGAGGAGGTTATTATTCATGTGTCGCAGAAAAGAGTCCTGAATTTTTCAAAAAACCGGTTGACGGTATGAGGGAGTGGGGTATGGTGTTCGGCCCGCTGAGAAAGGCGGCTGAGAAACTTGACTGACGAAAGTCGGTGAGGTGAGGCTCAGAAAGCTCTTTGAAACGATGGTTCCAAGAAGGTTTATAGACT
>CANFNA010000104.1 GCA_947448395.1 Chthoniobacteraceae bacterium | reverse complement strand
GCCGCCCCGCATGTGGCGGAGCGGCGTCTGAAAACTGAATCCACCAAGCGGCAGATCCCCTAGCTAAAACTAGGGAGTCGGTACAGTCGCGATCGTCTGCAGGATCCGGCTGGCGATCTTGTACGGGTCGCCCTGAGAGTTTGGACGACGGTCTTCCAAGTAACCGCGATAGCCGTTGTTTACGAAGCTGTGAGGCACGCGAACGGACGCTCCACGGTTTGCAATTCCGTAGTTGAACTTGTCGATCGACTGCGTTTCGTGGAGACCGGTCAAGCGCAGATGATTGTCGGGTCCGTAAACGGCGATGTGTTCGTTCTTGTACTTATCGAATGCAGCCATAAGCGCTTCGAAGTAGGGTTTTCCACCCTTCTCGCGAAGGTAGGTCGTGGAGAAATTTGAATGCATCCCGGAACCGTTCCAGTCGACATCTACGCCGAGGGGTTTGCAGTGCCAGTTCACGTCGACGCCATACTTTTCACAGAGGCGGCTCAACAGATAGCGGGCCACCCAGACCTGATCTGCAGCGGTCTTCGATCCTTTTCCGAAGATCTGGAATTCCCACTGGCCTTTGGCCACTTCGGCGTTGATTCCTTCGTGGTTGATCCCTGCGGCTAGGCAGAGATCGAGGTGTTCTTCAACGATGGCGCGGGCCACGTCTCCCACCGCGTCATAGCCGACGCCGGTGTAGTACTTGCCCTGTGGTGGTGGAAACCCACCCCCTTTGGGGAAGCCGAGAGGGACGCCGTCTTGGTAAAGAAAGTATTCCTGTTCAAACCCGAACCAAGCTCCTGGATCGTCCAGAATGGTTGCCCGGGAGTTGCTTGGATGTGGTTTTCCGTCTGGAAGATAGACTTCGCACATGACCAAAGCGCCGTTTGTTCGTGTCTCGTCTGGGAAGACCGCTACGGGCTTCAGAACGCAATCGGAAGAATGACCTTCCGCTTGACGGGTCGAGCTGCCGTCGAAGCCCCAGTCGGGGAGTTGCTCCAACTTAGGAAAGGAGTCAAAATCCTTAATCTGAGTTTTGCTACGGAGATTGGCGACGGGCTCATAACCGTCGAGCCAGATGTATTCCAATTTGTACTTGGCCATGGGTTGCTAGTTATAGGTGATGGTGTTCGCGGAGTGCCGGGAAGCCGCGGAATGTGGAACCCGATTTTTGAGGTCGGGGTTTCGGCGGCGAACACTAGAGCAGGGCTGGTGCCAAACTTCCACATTCACGACGAAACTCTTCAAAAATGTTTTCCACTGCTTCTCGGAGTTGCCCTCAGCAGCCCCTCGGTGTCTTTTATAATCCGCTATGCTCCAAGTGAAGGATACCCTTCGGTCGACCGTCCGGCTCAGCTATGAGGGGCTGGTCTATAAAACCTTCCGGGGGCCAGAAGCTGCGGCCCGATTTGAAAACGAAGTGAGGATTCTCAACTTCCTAGAGGCTCAAAACTGTTGTTTTGTGCCCAGGGTGGTCAAAAGTATCCCAAGCGAACTGCAGATCGTAACCACCAACTGTGGTTCGAGGGTCGAGCATCTCGACGAAGACCGAATCCAAGAGCTGTTCCTCGAATTGGAAAGCTACGGAGTTCGTCACGACGATCCCGCCCTACGGAATGTCACCTATCGGCAGTCCGATGGGCGCTTTTGTGTGATAGACTTCGAATTCGCAACGATTCTGCCGGGTATTTGTCCCCCTCAAACCGCCCCGCCGGCTCCGCAGATATGATGCAAATTCAATGGGTTGGATTGAGTGATCGGGGAAAGGTTCGGGCCACCAATGAGGATTCTTTTCTCGGCCTTTGTTTTGATGCTCGGGAAGCCTCTCTCTTGGGGAAATTAGGGGAGGCATCTCTGACAGAGCGCGATTTTCTGTTTGCTGTCTCGGACGGGATTGGAGGGGCGGCCGCCGGAGAGTTCGCCAGTCGGATCAGTGTGGAAAAAATTACAAAGCTCATGCCCAAGGCTTTCCATCAAAAAGCTTCGGGGCTGGAGGCGGGGGCTCCGGACGTTTTGGGCGAGTTATATGCTCAAATCCATCGAGCCCTTCTGTTTCTTGGCGGAAGTTACGAGGAGTGTGCGGGCATGGGCACGACCTTGAGCCTTTGTTGGTTTACTCCAGAATGGATGTATTTCGCGCACGTTGGCGATACCCGGATTTATTATTTCCCCGCCAATGGCGGATTCAGGCAACTCAGCGAGGATGACACTTATGTGGGGTGGCTGTTCCGAGGCGGAAAAATCAATGAACGGGAAGCGCGCACCCATCCAAGGCGGAATTTTTTGCAGAAAGCACTGGGCGCGGGGCATCAATTTATCGAACCGCAAGTTGGGGCGGTCGGTTTCGAGCCCGGTGACGCTTTCCTGATCTGCAGTGATGGGGTGGTGGATGGCCTTTACGATGCGCAGATTGAGGAAATTCTCCGAAAGGGACTGATGAATTGGGGCGCGCTCAATCCGGCGGAAGAGTTGGTCCGTTGCGCTGTGGATCACTCTGGGCGCGACAACACAACGGCGGTGGTGATTCGTCTCTGTTGAGACCCTGTGCTTAAAAATCCGGTTCCACACGAAGGTTGCCTTTGGCGCGGTCCGCACGTTTGTTTGCACGCATGATTGTCGGCATTGACCTAGGAACCACCAACTCCCTCATCGGCGTCTATGATTCGGGATTTGCAACCCTCATTGCCGACGCTGACGGACACGTTTTAACCCCTTCGGTCGTGCAGTTTCCGTCTCAGGGAGATCCAGTCATAGGACGGTTGGCGCTTCGGGGAAGCACCATGGCACCGGAGCGGACCGTTGCCTCTGTGAAACGCCTGATGGGGCGCAAGGGAGGCGAGGTGCCTGTCGACGACTTTTCCGTCAAGGTGGTCGGAGCCGCAGGGTCTCCTCTGAGGCTTCGAATTGGGGATCAGCTCCTCTCTGCGGAAGAAGTGTCCGCGATGGTTCTCGCCAAGCTGAAGAACGATGGGGAACGTGCACTGGGTTTCGAGATTCGCCAAGCGGTGATTACCGTTCCTGCCTATTTTAATGACGCCCAAAGGAATGCGACCAAACACGCGGCGGAGTTGGCTGGCTTGGAGGCGGTTAGGGTTTTGAATGAGCCGACTGCGGCGGCTTTGGCGTACGGCTTGGATAAATTGGGAGAAAAAGGTCGTATTGCTGTGTACGACTTGGGGGGCGGGACCTTCGATCTGTCTATTCTGGAGATGAATGGCGGCGTTTTTCAGGTGCTCGCTACCCATGGCGATACGCGACTTGGTGGAGACGACATCGATGCGCGCGTTGCAGATTTCTTTGCAGAGAGGCTGGGTATTGAGTCTTCCGATCCGGTTCTTGCGGCCCGTCTCCTTGAGTTGGCTCGCGATTCCAAGCATCGTTTGACGGAGGAGGAGCAGATTACGGTTTGCTTGCCTTTTCTTCCTGAGGGGCAATCTCAAGAGTGGACGTTTACGAGGGGGGATTTGGAACGTCTGGCTTTGCCCATCATCGAGCGCACTCGGGCGCATTGCCTGCGGGTGATTGCCGATTCTCGGGTGGAGGTGTCGGAATTGAATGAGGTGATTCTTGTTGGGGGAAGCACCCGAATGCCCCTAGTTCGCAGGTTTGTTTCCGATCTTTTTGGGAGGAGTCCCAATACCTCGCAAAATCCAGACGAGGCGGTGGCGATTGGAGCGACGCTTCAGGCGGCGATTCTTTCTGGGGCCCTTCGAGAAGTGGTTCTTTTAGATGTGACGCCCCTTTCGCTTGGGATTGAAACGTTTGGTGGACTCATGAACGTGATCATTCCTCGCAACACAACGATTCCGTTTAAGGCTGGGGAAATGTTCACGAATGCGGTTGCCGGTCAGACCTCGATGCTTGTGAGAGTCCTGCAAGGGGAGCGTGAGCTGGCATCGGACAACTGGGAGTTGGGGAAATTCGAATTGGAGTTTGAATCTGCTCCGAAGGGGCAGGCGCGGGTGGGTGTCCAATTTGCGATCGACGCCAATGGAATCCTGTCGGTTTTGGCTAGGGACACAAAGACAGGCGTGGAACGGATTGTGGAACTTCGCAGCGCAGTTGATGTGAGTGATGAAGCAGTGGAGAAGATGCTAGAGGACTCCTTGGAGAACGCTTTTGAGGATATGAATGCGAGGGTGTTTACGGAGGCGAAGTTGAAGGCCGAGGAGATGTTGCCTGCGGTGAGTGTGGCTTTGGAAAGGGTGGGCGCCCGTCTGGACTTGGAGGAAAAGGCGGAGATTGATCGAAGTATCGAGGCCGTGCGTGCCGCTTTAGATTTAGGATCTGCGCAAGGACTCAAACGAGCCACGCAAGCCTTGGACGAGTCCACGCAACGGCTCGCGACGCTTCTTTTGGAGTCGGCAATCTCCAAAGAGTAGAGGTTTTTGTGTTTGATTAATTCGTTAGGAAGCCTCCGTGAGGCACGCTTCCTAACAACCGCCTTCGGGGTCCCCCGCGATCTTGGAGAAAGGTGGAATGTGTCATTCCACCTCAACCCAACCAACCACACCGATGCGGGATCTAATTTTTGTTTCCCTAGAAGACTGGGATGATGTCTGGCGACGCAATCAGTTCTTGTGTGCCGAGTGGCTTCGTCGGTTTCCCGAAATGCGGATTCTTTTTGTGGGGCGTTGCAGGGATTTCTCGCATGCCATCCGAAAAGGGCGTCGTGACGGGATTGCCATGCCGCGTCTGGTGAAAAATCCAGAATACGCTGGGTTGACTGTTCTAAAGCCTTCCAAGGTCTTTCCGAATACCCTTCGAGCCGGGCGTTTTCTTAATGAATGTTCTTTCCGAAATCAGGTCCGTGCCGCCGCTAAAAGTATCGGATTGAGAAACCCGCTCCTGTGGATCAATGACCACTTTAGCGCGCACATGGCCGGCCGAATGGGGGAGCGCGCTGTGATCTACGATATTACTGATGACTGGACGAAAATGCCTTCCATTGTGGGAACGGAAAAAACGCGGCTGATGGCTGAAGATAAGCGGTTGTGCCAAGCCGCCGATTTGGTGGTGGTTTGCTCAAAAGCGTTGGAGAACTCCCGCGCTGCCTTGAGCCGCCGAATTGAGCGTGTACCGAATGGGGTCGACGCCGCTCATTACCGTGGGGCCCCGGCGGATGTTTCAACCCTGAAGGACTCGCAGCTGGGTCGGCCGGTTTTTGGTTATCTTGGGACGCTTCACGCGGATCGTCTGGATATTTCTCTCGTGCTGGCTCTCGCGAGTCGTTGTCCGGAAGCCCGTGTGGTTTTGTGTGGACCCGATTATTTGCGGCCTCAGGAAAAGCTTCGTTTGCAGGAACGTGAAAACATTGAGCTCAAAGCGCAGGTTGCTTACCGCGACGTTCCAAAGGTTCTCGCGGGTTTCGACGTGTGCATTGTGCCTCACCATTGCAATGCATTCACCAATAGCCTGAATCCAATTAAACTTTGGGAGTATCTAGCCTCCGGAAAACCGATTGCCAGTACGCCGGTCGCTGGATTTTCAGACTATCCCGATTTGATCTGTCTCGGGCGCGGATCTGATGGATTTGCGTTGGCATGCCGGCGGGCTCTTCAAGATAAGGATGCGTTATCGAAGAGACGGATCCGAGAGGCAGAGGCGCATTCGTGGCAGGCTAGAGTTGACCAACTCACCGAGATTTTTAGGCAAGAAGGTTGGGTGGGAAGGGTGCGCGACTCGGCGCGGCGTGAGACCCCCTTGGGACGTGGACCTTGTCAGGATCCTTGGGTGGACGGCGTTGGGGTTGGGGAGGTTTGCCATGGGTGAGGATCTGGCTGCTATTGTGGTGAGTTATAATACTCGAGACCTCACATTAAGGTGTCTGCGAGCCCTGTTGGAATCGGGGGAGGATGTGGCCGAGATTCTCGTTGTTGATAATGGCTCTCAGGACGGTTCTGTGGGAGCTCTGCAAGGGATTAACCCAAAGGTCCGAGTTCTGGAAATGGGTGCTAACCGAGGGTTTGGCGCGGCCAATAATATTGGGATGCGCGCGAGTTCGGCGAAGTACTTTGCCTTGGTGAACAGCGATGCGTTTGTCGATCCGGTCGCTCTCGGGAAACTCAAACGTCATCTGCAGACCGACCCGAAGATGGGAATCATAGGCCCTGATCTTCGCAACGCGGATGGGAGTGCTCAGGTGTCGCGGTTTCCGTTTCCAACTCCCGCTCGCGCCTGGGCCGAAAACCTGGGTTTTGCAAGTGTATGGAAGCGAGTCTGTGCGATGGGCTCTGAAGAGACCTGTCCGCGTTCTTGGCAATGGCTTAGTGGAGCATGTGTGGTTCTACGTCGAGAGGTGTTCGAGCAGACTGGGGGCTTTGACGAAACATTCTTCCTGTATTCTGAGGAGACGGATTGGCAGTGGAGAATTCACCAAATGGGATGGTCGATTGGGTGGGATTCGCAAGCGCGCGTGACGCACTTGGGCGGTGGAAGTGGGGGGACCCAGTCAGAGTTTGCGAGGGAACATTTTTTCCGTGGGGTGGATCGTTACTTTTGGAAGCACCACGGAAGGATGGGATTTCTTCAGCTTCGCGCGGCGATGGTGGTGGGATGTTTATTGAGGCAGTTGATAGCGGTATTTTACTCGAAGAATGATCGTGTGAGTGATGGGTGGCTGTTGCGCCGGCAACTCACACAGCGGTTTGTTTAAAACTGGAGCGGGTTGTGTTCAAAAGGTTGGGTGGTTTTTGAAGTGGCTGGAGAGAGCAAGGTGAGGTTGTTGGCGCGGAGTGAAACGATGGGGAGAGTGGCTGGAGAGGAGTTCAGAAATGGAGGATAGTTGGAAATGGATTTTGTTTGGAGGCGGGGCGTTTTATGTCCTGCTTTTTTGGAGTATCGCCCTTCGTTATCCGGCGGTGCCCATCACATTCATTCTGGGGTTAGCTCCTTTTCAGAATGACGTGTCCGTTCTGCCGGGACTGCACTTTTCGCTTTCTGAGCTACACTTGCTGCTCAGTGTGCCGCTCCTTTTTTTGCGGCGGAGGGGGGTTCTTCTTGGATGGTTGGGTGGGCCGTTGATCCTCGCTCTTGGAATTACGTTAGCGCTCACACTTACCCATTGGCGGGCGACTTCGGGCGTGTCGATCGTCCAAATGGCCCTTTACTGGGTTGTGGTTGTCGCTGTTTGCAGCAGTCTTCCACGCGCTCCTCGGGATCTCGAACTTGCGTGGAAGGGATTGCTCTGGGTGGGGCTTTTACTTGCGGCCATGGCGGTTGTGAGTCGGTCGAGTTATTTTCTCGGTCTGCATAAAAACGGAATTGGAGCCTCTTTGGCATGTTGCTTGGTTGTGGCGGTGGATCAATGGCTCCGCAGTAAAGCAGTGATGCGTCTGGTTTTTGTGGGTTTGATTGGACTGATTGGTTTTGCTCTGATCCTGGTTTTGTCTCGCGGTGCATGGATGGCCGCAGCCGTTGGAGTGGCATACCTGATGATTTGGAAAGGGCGTTTTGGGGCGTTGGTGAAGCTCTCCTTTCTTCTGATTCCGGTTATCGGATTCTCTTGGGGCTTATTACCTGATGAATCCAAAGCGTATGCATTCGGCTTTGACCCTTCCCGGTACAACATTAAGGCGAGGCATTTGAACGACGAGTTTGCGAAGTCGGAGTGGGATTCCAGCCCTTGGTTAGGGGTTGGGGTCGGGCTTCGAAAGGAGTACGACGCGACGAATGTATTCTGGCTGACACTTGCCGAGACAGGGCCTCTTGGTGTGAGTGCTTTTTTTGGAGCGCATGGGGCAGTTCTCTTAGGCCTCTGGCGGCGGCGTAGGGCTGTGAAGGGAACTCCAGCGGATCCTGCAATGGGGGTTGCTGGAGCCTTGTTGCTAGGAAAATTGGTTCACGGCATGGTCGATCATTATTGGAGTCGTGGCGCCATCACGATTGCATGGGGTTCGGTGGGGTTGGCCTTAGGGATGGAGTTCTGGAGCCGTCGTTATCGATGCCAGAACAACGACGGGAGCGGGAGTGAAGTGTTTTCAAAACACTCCCCAAGATCAGCGAGGATGGCGTCGAGCTTAAGACCGCCCCGATATTTCACATTAAAAGGGAGGATGGATGAAGACAGGCTCAGGATTTGAAAAAGACCTAAATAAGCAGAAAGGTTTGTTAGATAAGTCGGGGTCGCGTCCGAGGGTTGCGATGGTATACTCGGCCTGCCATCGCAGTGGAGGAGTTGAGCGGGTGTTAGTGGAGACGGCCAACCACTTGGCGGGGCACGGATTTTCGCCTACGGTTTACGCATCGCGTTACGGATCTTCCGACGATCTCGACCCCCGCGTTCAGCGACGCAAAGTCGCTCTGGGCGGATTCCCCCTTGGACTCGGCCTTCCTTTATTTCAGAGGCAAGTCTCCCGAAAAATCGCGGATGCAGGACATGACGTGATTGCTGGGTTCGGTGTGCAAGCGCCTGCAGAAAGCGTTTTGTGGGTACAGAGCGTGCATGCGGCTTGGTGGGAGCAGTGCATGCAACGCCGCAAAGGAAGGATGCGCTGGATGCAACTCGCCAATCCGTTTCATCGCGTGATTCTTGGCATGGAGAGAGCCATGTTTGCGGAGCGACGATATCGACGGGTGGTGGCTCTGACGAACAAAGTTCGCGATGACTTGGGGCGGTTTTACGGGGTCCCGTCTGCTGATGTCGACATTCTGCCAAACGGATACTCTCCTGCGGAGTTTAACCTCGGACTGAGGGATCGGTTTCGGATGCAGATTCGCAAGCGGTTGGGTATTCCGGCGGATGCGTGGGTTGTCTTGTTTGTGGCGAATGAGTGGGAGCGTAAGGGGCTTCAACCGCTCATGGAGGCGCTTTGTCGTTGGCGCAAGCAGGCGGTGCATCTTGTTGCGGCGGGGCGCCTTCCTGAGAAGCGCATGAAGCAACTAGAACTCCGGTATGGGTTGAAAGGGCGGTTTCACTTCGTGGGAGGGCGTGAGCCAGTGAATACTTGGTTTGGAATGGCGGATGCGTTTGCCCTTCCAACTCTTTATGAGGCTTGGGGAATGGTGATTGTGGAGGCCTTGGCGAGCGGTTTGCCGGTCCTGACCTCTGTCAGTGCCGGGGCGGCGGTTGCTGTTCGGCATACCCATAACGGCATTCTTCTCCAAGATCCTGCTAGCGCCTCTGAGATTCTAGCTGGGTTATTACGGTTGCGACGGTGCATTCAAACATCGCCAGAGCAGATTTCAGCATCGGTGTCTGAGTACGAATGGTCGCGTTTGTTAGGGAGGTATGAGGAGATTATTTGGAGGGCTATATGAGCGCGAATCAGGAAGATCAAAAGTCGGCAATAGCGCAACGTTCGAATCGAAAAGGGCGTGTTGTGTTATGGACGGATTCAGACGAGTTTGCGGGAACCGAGAGACACATCGCAGATCTCGAGAAGGGGATGCGCCAGCTTGGGTATGATGTCGTGGTTGGTTGTCAGGAACACTCGCCCTTGCACGATCTAGTGCGCGTGCAAGGGGGGGCGCTCGAGCCACTCAACAGTCGCGGGTGGAGAGCGCTCGGAGCCGTTTTGACGATCAAAAAATGGCTTTCAGCTGGGAGAGTACAGATTCTGCACGCTCATAACGGGAGAACTGCTATTCTTGGTGCGCTGGCATGCGCATTAGCGGGAAGAGGCTCGCTGATGGTCACGCAACACTTTATCCACCCGGCAAGAACCCGCAGAAAAAGGCTGCTGGGGACACTCTCGCATTGGGCACACCGGTGGCTCGCGCAGAGGGTTAATGTTTGGGTTGCGGTGTCTGAAGCTGTTCATCATGGAATGGTGGAGCGGGATGATTCAGGTGGAAGGCACGTGTTTGTCGTCCACCATGGGATTGATGGGACGGGCTGGCTTTCTCTAGGTGAAAGAGCGGACCGGATGCCTTTGTCTGGTAAAAAGACAGGGGTGCCGAGCCTTGTCTGTGTAGCTCGGTTGACGGAGGAGAAGGGACATCTGACGCTTTTGCGCTCGGTGCTGAGACTAAAAAAGGAAGGGGTGCCATTTCACCTCCATCTTGTTGGGGATGGGGTGTTGCGTGAAGCGTTGGAGCGTTTTATTCGAGGGCACGATTTGGAGGGGCAGGTTAGCTTGTGGGGACGGCAGGATCATCCTGAGCGATGGATGGAGGCGAGTGACGTGTTGGTGCTTGCGAGTCCTCAGGAGCCTTTTGGGCTCGTTCTTTTGGAGGGGATGCGTGCTGGGAAGCCTGTGATTGCGGCCTCCGCTGGTGGGGTTCCTGAGATTGTGGTGCATGGGCGGACAGGTCTTTTGTTTAGGCCAGACGATGACGGAGATCTGGCAGATAAAATGAAAGAGCTTCTCGAGAATGAGGATCTTCAGAGGCGTTTTGGGGTGGCAGGCTGGGAGCGATGGAGGGCGGTGTTTTCTCTGGAAAGCATGAGCCGCAGAATGGCGGGTTTGTACGACAGACTCCTGTCAGGCGAACGTGGCACGCACTGTTCTCAGTGAGTCACAATTTTGACAAAAATCGGCTCATCCAAAAAGCGCTTCTTTGCGTAACAGCAGTGTGAGGGATGCGTTACCAGACGAGGGGCAAGGGGGGCGAGAGGCCCGAGAACAAAGGG
>CANFNA010000103.1 GCA_947448395.1 Chthoniobacteraceae bacterium | reverse complement strand
GTCACACTCAACTGGTTGCGATACAACTTCATGCACCCCGCGCCCAGCAGCCTAACAATGCGCTGCACTCAACACCTTACATGCGTCACGGTAGCTGCTACGCACCTACCGCGCCTCATTCCAGGTGTGAGTGAGCTTCGGCGTTAGGCAAAATATGAAATCCAATAAACCGAAGTGGATGGCAAAAGGGATTTTTGACTGCGTAGATATTAACGGAGGGAGATTCCGCGTTATTGCACGAATTGGTGTCCCAAAGAAGATGCCTAAACAAGGAAAGTTATCGGCTTACGGATTATGCCCAGTTTCAATAGGAAATTTCAAGAAGTTATTGTTGATTGGCGGAGAAATCAAGAAGGCATCGTGGATTGGCGGCGAAAACGAATTTCAGGCATTATGTCTTTCGATTGATTATATCCGTGTTGCATTACGTTCTTTTGTGGCCCACGGCGGGAGAATATACTTTCGAAATACCGATTTAGTTATTGATGTAGATAGTCCATCATTCTGCCCATTGCTCCCTCCCATTAAACTTAGAAACTGTAATAAAGCCTAACCAGGCGCTACAGCGAATAGCCATGCTTGTCACGCCTTGTGCTCCGAGCAGCACAAGTCGCGCCAAGCACGGCTATCGCTGAGCTTAAACGTTAGGCAAAATATATGAATCCCGTAAATATTACCGATAAATTCGCGCAAATCACGGAACATTGGCGTCCGAAAGTAATTGCGGAGCTCAATCGACAAGAGCTGAAGCTCGCGAAGTTTCAGGGCGTATTTCCATGGCATCATCACGAAACAGAAGATGAGCTTTTTCTCGTCTGGCGTGGAAAGATGCGAATCGAGTTTCGCGATAAAGTTGTCGAATTAAATGAAGGTGATCTATGCGTTGTTCCTCATGGCGTAGAGCATCGAACAGCTGCTGATGATGAAGCATCGGTTCTTATATTTGAGCCGGCTGCTACATTAAACACCGGAAATATAATAGATCAAAAATTTACCGCTCCAATAGGCGTAAAAATATGAAAACTGAGCCTAACCAGGCGCTACAGCGAATGAACACGCTTGTCACGGATCGTGCTCCGAGCAGCACGCTCCGCGCCAAGCGCGTTCATCGCTGAGCTTAAACGTTAGGCCTCACAAAGCGCGCTTGTTGCACATCGACCTCTTATGAACTACGAATTGGATCTCACCGACGTTGCGGACGAGGAAACACGAAAGTTGATCCTCGCCCCACTCATCGAATACAACACGAGCCAAGCAGGCCCTGGAAACGGCAGACCGTTGGTTATCGTCCTAAAAGATGGAACCGGGCAAATAGTTGGTGGTCTATGGGGTTACACGGGTTACGATTGGTTGTTCACGCAACTGCTTGTGGTCCCTGAAAGCCATCGAGGCACGGGGATCGGTCGAAAGATTATGGCCATGGCTGAGACAGAAGCACGTTCGCGGGGCTGTATTGGTGCATGGCTAGACACATTTGAGTTCCAAGCGAGAGGTTTCTACGAACGAATTGGCTATGAATGCTTTGCCGAACTCCCCAACTACCCAATTGGCTTTTCGCGCTACTTCATGAAGAAGCCCTTGCAGGTTACATGCGGTGAGGCCTAACAAGTCACTGGAGTCGACACCCTACATGCGTCATGCCGGTTGCTCGGCGCAGCGCCAGCACCCAGCCCGCCGCATTCCGGGCGCGGCTCAGTTCTGGCGTTCGGCATAACTAAACATGACCTTAGTTTACACATCCTTATCTGTGAATATATTAGTTGCCGGTTTTTGGGGCATCATCCTTGCATTTAAACCAAGTGCCAACTTCCGCATCTTGCCATTCGGTTCAGACAACCCCGGGAATCGTATTCTTGCGTCTCTATATCTGACGATTACAGTTTTTAGCATAGTCGCATTACTTAAAGCTGATCAGAATATTTGGCTTTGCATTTTCCTCTTCGCATTTCAGATTGTATATAAAGTATTGAGCACTATTACTGTTTGTGATTTCAGAAACCCCGTTGTCTTATCGAATCTAGCTATTGTGATTTTGCATTCATTCACTCTAAATTGGATTTTATCCAATCTCAAAGTCGCTATTAAAAACTGAACCGAACCAGTCTTTATAGCGGAAGAATATCTCTGGAGCCAGAAACTCAAACCTTACTGAGCCGAACCAAGCGCTAGAGCTAACGTCCATGGCTGTCACGGATTATGCTCCGAGCAGCATACTCCGCGCCAGCCACGGACGTAGCTCAGCTTAAACGTTAGCCAGCAGCAGAAGACATCTCTGAAGAAGCGCGAATTTGTGAGAATCTGACTGGTCCTCGGCTTCGTCTTGATCTCAAGACAGCAATATGGCATATTGCTCGCCGCGGGATGAAAAAGCTGAAATTTGAATGGGATCCCAAGAAGGCGGCTTCAAACCTCGCCAAACATCACGTCTCATTCGAAGAGGCCAAATCTGTCTTCCGTGATCCAGAGGCTCTCGTCATTCCTGACCCAGAACACTCCTCTACCGAAGAACGTTTTGTAATCCTCGGCATGAGTGGAGGAAACAGGGTATTGGTAGTGATTCATTGCTTCAGAATGGAAGAAACAATTATTCGAATCATTTCGGCAAGAAGAGCAGGAACAAAGGAACAAGCACCGTACTAGACTACAACATTATGAAGACTGAATACGACTTCTCCAAGGGTGTTCGAAACCCTTATGTAAAAAAGGAAAAAAAGGCAGTTACGATTCGCCTAGAAAACGATGTTGTGGGCTATTTCAAATCCATGTCATCTGAAACGGGTATTCCCTACCAGAATCTGATTAATCTCTATTTACGGGATTGTGCAGAACACAGCAGAAAGCTCAGTCTCATTTGGAAGGGACAGAAAGAAGAAAGCACGGAATAAAAACCAAAAAGCGGTTATATTTATTCCGTCACTCTGCACCCATCGTCCAACCGGCTAACAAGTCACTGGAGCTCGACACCCTACATGCGTCATGCCGGTTGCTCGGCGCAGCGCCAGCACCCAGCCCGCCGCATTCCGGGCGCGGCTCAGTTCTGGCGTTCGGCAAAAATATGAAAATCTACTTTGTTGCATTTTGCAGCTGCATTGCTCTCTCAGCCTGTTCCGAAAAGAAGGGATTGCCAGATGGCATAGCACTTTCTATTCCCAGTGGCGGAGATCCAGTTCTAACCCTTGAGGACAAGAAGGGTGTTGCTATCCGCCAGCAAGGCGGCACAAACACTCTGTTGATTGCTAACCTTAATGCAGGTCTTCAAGTTGTGCAGACACTTCCAGGCGGAAAGACCCCAAGGAGTATGGATGTATTCTCCGAGGAGAAAGCACGTTTTACTGTTCTCCAACATACAGGTGAAGATACACTTTTAATTATTGATGAAGACGGCGACGGATTACCTGATGTAAAAGTCGAGGGTAAGAAGCGGTTTCGCGTGAAGGAGATCATATGGACCGAGGATACACCAAAGAAAGAATAAGCCGAACAAGGCGGTGCATCTAACCGATGCCAGTGTCCACTTACGTTCCCACTGTCACCGTGCCGGTCATGAGAGCTGCTTACGCGCCTCTCACGCCAGTTACTTCGGTAGATGACCTTAGACGTTGGACCCTGTTAATCCTCACGGTTCGCAAGCTTTATCACGAAAGCCCGAAGGGGTTCCACGACGCTCCGGAGAGGAACGGCTGGGTGGCATCCCTCCACAAAGTGGCAAACTGTCTGATCGGATCATCGATCCGATGGCCGCTTTATCTTCCTGGAACCTTCGTAAGATCGAAGATTGATGGGCAAAAAAATGCCCACGTGCGTTAGTGAACGTGGGCGGAGTAGGTCTTAGCTAGGGTCTTACAAAGACCATTTCAAGCCGCAAGTCCATCGGAATGAATATTTTGGACAGTCAGGAAATCGAACCCCCGATTCGCCACAGAGTGTCCAGGGATGTCCACCATCATCTGATCACAAGACACTTACACAAACTCGGACAGTGCCAAGCGTGCACGAACAGGGTTACTTTTAGGGTTACCTATGGCTGAGATACGGAAGCACCCAAAGTCCAAATATTGGAGCGCGAGATTCTATGATTCCAGCGGTGTCCGCCATACAAGGAGTACCAAAACCACAAACCGCAGAGAGGCACAGCGAATCGCCGACGCGTTTGAAGAAGCTTCCCGAAAAAAGCGTACAGCGAAACAGGTCCGCGATGTGATCTCTGAATTTCACAAAGCGATCACCGGCGAAGATCTGGCATCTCAATCCTTCAGGGCATTCACAGAATCTTGGATCATTCCTAAAACGCCAGAGGTTAAGCCTTCGACGATAACATTTTATCGGACCGCGATCGCAAAATTCATCACGTTCCTCGGGAGTAAAGCTGACGCTGAGATCACCGAAATCACATCTGACGACATCGTTAGATTCCGTAATCTCGAATCTAAAACGCTCTCAGTTAAAACGGTTAACCATGACCTAAAGGCGCTCAAGATGATATTAACCGGTGCTCGGCAAGATCGCGTGCTAAGCGAATCTCCCTGTGAATTTGTGAAGACCACAAAAGGGGCGCTCAAAAAAAAGCGTACACCGTTCACAATTCCCCAGCTCCAAGCAGTGCTTGCGGTGGCGGACGATGAATGGAAAAGCCTAATCCGATTCGGTCTCTACACCGGACAACGCATTGGCGACCTCGCTTCCCTAACTTGGAGGAGCGTGGACTTGATCAAAAAGCAGATTCGCCTCACCCAGCAGAAAACGGGAAAGGCCGTAATTATTCCGCTTACAGGACAGATGGTAACCCAGTCGGAAACGATGCCGAATAGCGACTCTCCGGACACTCCCATCCACCCAAAAGCGTACGCCGCATGGGAGCGCACTGGTAAAACGGCGACACTTTCGAATCAGTTTGCTGATCTGTTAGCTCAAGCAGGATTACGTGAAAAGAAGGCTCACAGGAAAAGCGCCACTGAACCGGGGCGCGGCGTAGGTAGCAGTCAGGGAGGGCTTAGTTTCCATTGCCTCAGGACAACGATGATCACGATGGGGGCCGAGCTTGGAATTCCGAAAGAGGTCATCATGGCGATCGCTGGACACGACAGCGAAGAGATGAGCCTGCACTACACAAATATCGGAACTGATGCGTTAGAACGGGCAATCACCGCGTTCCCTGTGATCTAATTCCCCCTCCCGTCTCTTGGTCAGTGAGCAGTCGGATACAAACGATCCAACTGACTGAGTAAATCCCCGAGTGAAATGACCTCCACCGCTTCGGTGAGCGGATACGGTTTACTGCCAGGGGTCACCACATACAAACGCTCCAGTTTCAAATCGGTGCAGGCCGAACCCATCGATCGTGTCACCCGGGGGGCATCATCAACCTTGAACTCAAACCCAACACGTTTGCCCCCAAGGTCGAGGAACAAATCAAGCTCAGCGCCTCCCTGAGTCGCCCAAAAGTAAGGATCAGCGTGCGGAAATCGCGCTAGAATTTGCTCCATCGCAAACCCCTCCCAACTCGCACCCAACTTTGGATGACCAAGTAATGCCCCCTCATCCCCAATTCCAAGTAATCCGTGCAGTAGTCCCGGATCTCTCAAAAAGAGCTTGGGACTACGCACAAGCCTCTTCCCAAGATTCTCAAACCAAGGAGGAAGTAACCGTAACATGAATCCACCGGAGAGCATATCCAGATGCTTCTGAACCGTTTTATTCGTCTCCCCCAACGAACGCCCGAGCTCTGACGCATTAAGAACCTGACCATGATAATGCGCGGCCATAGTCCACAACCGGCCTAGAGACCTCGGCGTGGCTCCAAGTCCCAGTGTTGCGAAATCCTTTTCAATAAACGTCCTGACAAAGTCCCTGCGCCACAGAAAGCTTTGCTGGTCATCAGCTGCAAGGAACGATCTGGGGAAACCTCCCCTGTTCCAAAGTTGACGAATTGCATCATCCCCGACTTCCTCCAGTTGGAACCCCTGCATTTCATGAAATGCAACCCGCCCCGCCAGCGACTCCGTAACCCCCTTAACGAGATGCGGTGACGCGCTCCCTAACAACAGAAAGCGTGCAGGAACATCCGGACGGTCCAATAATACTCGAAGAACTGGGAAAAGATGGGGAGCCCGTTGAACCTCGTCCAGAATCACCAGCCCACGAAGCGCTCCGAGCACCAGCATTGGATTCTGAAGGGCTGCGTCGTCAGAAGGATCTTCGAGATCGAATACACGCCCCTGCATTTTGCTCGCTAATTCCCTAGCCAGGGTCGTCTTCCCAATTTGTCTAGGTCCCAGAAGCGCCACAGCAGGTGATCGTTGAAGAGCGCGCTCTAGTGACTGAATCAGGCTTTCCCTCGAAATCATTCATGCAATTTAGGATACAGGCTCCCGAATTACAAGGATCACAGCAGGTGGTCCACTAGAGGCAAACAACCCCGAGCTGAAATTGTGGTTAAGTCCTTCGGAATGAGGATGGTGGGCAGTGAGGGAATCGAACCCCCGACCAACTCGGTGTAAACGAGCCGCTCTACCGCTGAGCTAACTGCCCTTCTTGTGCCACTTTCAACCCCGATGGCCCCCCAGGTCACCTTCTACCCAAGACTGGGGATCCGATAACCAGAGAGAATCCTTCGACTCCTCCAAACCACAAACAACCAACCCGCTCTTCTTACGCCAATCCCGCCTTCCGACGCTAGCCCATAATCAATCTTCCACTCCCAGCCTCCGAACCTCCTCCCCAAGCACCTCCAAGACCATCCACCCCACGCATAACCTCCAAACATCCTCTTCCCAAGCCGCAACACTCCGACCCTCAACGTCTTTTCCCTCGGAACAAAAACCGCGCCGGATCCACCGATTCGGCTAAATCGAACTCAATAGGCAACGGCTCGCCTTCGATTTTCGCCGCTAAAAACTCCCCCATCAGCCCCGACCAAACCAACCCGCGCGACCCCATCCCGAGCAACCCATACAGCCCAGGAACCCGAGCAATCATTCCCAAGCCTTCCCCTCCCCCATTTTGCGAACCTTCAAACTCCCCCAAGTCAGCAATTTCACCCACAACGGGGAGCCGATCGGGTGTCAGGGACCGAAAACCAACCCGTCCACCCAACCCTTTTAGATCAACCTCAGGAAGAGCCCCCGGCAAAATCCTGCGAAACCTTTCCAGATTCGACTCATGACCGCCCTCTCGAAGGGACATGTCCTCGGAATCAAAATCATACGTAGCTCCCAGACTCATCATCCCATCCATAGACGGTGTCACATAACCGTCTCGGGTAATCGTGTAGAAAACGCCTCTATCACGCCCTAGCAAAGCTTCGGGGAGATGAGTCACTTGACCGCGCACCTTCTTGAATCGCAGGTGTGCGCACGCCTCAAATCTCGATGCTTCAAATCCATTAGCCAGAACCACGACGGGCGCCTCGGCGATCAACTGGTCGTGTGAGTCCAACACGCACCATCTTTTCGTCTCACCTTGCCACCGCAATTGAGAAACCTCCCGACCAAAAATCCTCCTTAAAATCGAACCCCGATAATCTTGAGTTAACCTCGCTTCACAGAGCGAAGGAGGATTCACCCAACCCCCTTTCGGAAAAACCACCCCGCCAATTTCAACCTCACCCCCAACCAAACTCTCAGATTCCTCCCGACTTAACCTCCTCACAAATCCAGCATCAAACTGCCGCTCATTTTGGATGCGCTCAAATAATTCCTCCTCCACACCATCCTTCGCCAACTGAATGACTCCCGCTCCGTTCCAGCGCACAGGGAACCGAGCGCCCTCCAATTGCTCCAACTCTTTTCGGAGCCATAGAAAACAGGCGCGCGAAAGACGCGCTGCCAATCCGTCGTCCCGCGAAATCATCGGCGAAAAAACCCCCGCCAAATTGCCAGAAGCTTCCTGTGCAGCACGATGGTGCCGTTCAACTAAACTCACCTCCCACCCTCTTCGCAAAAGAGCCCCAGTAATTGAAGTTCCAGCCAACCCTCCCCCAATCACAATCGCCGAACGCTCGAGATTGTGAACCTCCTGAAAGTTCGACCTTCGCCGAGGGTTCAGTTGAAAACTCCCGCACAAGACAGTCCGCTTCTCTGAAATACCAAATTCACAGGAGGCGGTTTCGATTCGGAAACCGCTGGCCTGGAGCGCCGCTCGCTCGATTTCCGAAGCGTCTTCCACTAAAAGTTCCGAACTTAGAACACTCAGTCGTGCGATTTTTCGAATCCAATCGGATCGCCGACTCACCGCAGTCTCGGAAACATTCGACTGAATTTCGGAGGGAACAATCCATGCGTTTACGTCGGTCCGGATCCTATCCAGAGCGAGATTTGCGCTCCCAAAAAACAGATGAAGTACCACGCGCCCCCCTAAGAATCGGAGTTGATGCAAGCCAGGCACGTTCATGGGCCACTGCTCGAGAAGCGCTCGGGCTTCTGCTGAGTCCTCACCAAGTTCTTCCAATCGGGCAGACAACGCGTTGATCGACCATCCACCCTCTTGCACCCCATAGAAGTGCAACGTTCTTATTCGATGTCGCCCCTCAGACATCGATCGCAGGATCTCTAAAAACAGAATACCACCTTCGAAAGAGGTCTGAAAAACAACGACTCGCCCCTTGTTTTCTGATGGTTCAGTGAGCGTTCCCAGTCGTTCAACGAGTAACTTCGAAATCACGCGCAACTCGGCGTTGCGACTCCTAAAACCCTCCGCGTCCCCGCCTCGTTGAGACTCGATGTTCATTCGCAGAAGAAATCAGCGCAGATTTAATTCAGGCTCAGGCATTCGAGGATGGGCGGAGTAGGATTTTACCGGCGCGCCCGGAACGCTGCGCATGTTCGATTGCCTCGTGAATGGCAGAAAGCGGATACTCCTGCTCCACCGGAGTAAACAGGACCCCGCCCGCAGCCCACGCAAATAAATCATCAAACAAGCGATCCACTTCCTCGGGATTCGCGTTCTGATACCAACGGCTCACCCAAAAACCGCGAAACCGCAAGTCACGGAACAAAAGAAATCCATTGGGAATTCGAAGCGGTTGGCGTCCCATGGCCCCGTAAGTCACGAGCGTAGCGCCCTCCTCAAGACTCCCTGCAATCCCGAGTGCACTCTCCCCACCCACAGCGTTGAGCCCCAGTTTGGGCGACGTCCCGCCAGTGGCCTCGCGAATTCTTTTCGACAAATCCTCTCCTTCCAAAAGCACCGCATCCGCTCCCATCGCCAGCAACTCTTCGGTTAACTCGACTCTCCGAACCACGTTCACAGTGCGCCAACCGCGAGCCTTTGCAATTTGGATAACAGATCGACCCACCCCCGAATTTGCCGCATTTTGAACGACCCAATTCCCCGCCTGTAACGGAGTAAATTGGTGGAGCATGCAGTAGGCAGTCGCCGGGTTGATTCTTAACATGGCGGCTTGGAGAAGAGGCACCTCTTGCGGAATTACACGCACATTCCGATCTGCTAAAACCCCATATTGGCGCCAACATCCGAATCCATGCGGGAGTAGCACCCGAGTGCCAATTTTTCTAGGATCCACTCCGTTACCAACCTGCAGCACTCGCCCCACGCCCTCAACTCCGACCACCGAAGGCAGCGACGGAAGAACGCCATACTTTCCCTCCAGAATATTCAAGTCAGCTGGGTTAATGGGAGACGCTTCGACTTCAACAAGAATCTCTCCCTCTTGCAACGGCGGCACCAGGGCATCGGAATACTTGGCCACTTGAACAGGCAGACCAAATTCGGAGAGCACCACAGCGCGGGTGGAGGAAATGTTTGAAACCATGACGGGGGCGATTGTGTCTTTTTTTTTCAAAAGAGAAAGCCCTGCAGGTCATCCGTTCGCGCCCCGAATTACGGAAGGAGGGTAGAGAAACAGAGGCGCCCGATCGCTCATCCCCATGCACCTAGAAGATCTTGAACCAAAAGCTCTCATGCGAGCGCGAAGCACACAGACCCACCGTACAAATAACGCCCGATTGGATAAAGGATCGCGACTGGCCCTCATTGGCGCATTAGTGAACATCGTCATGGCGGCGGTGAAGGTTGCCGCCGGTGTTATTGGAAACAGTTATGCGCTGATTGCGGACGGGATAGAATCCACCTTGGATATTTTCAGCTCGATTCTGGTTTGGGTAGGATTGCGTTTCGCCGCACTTCCACCAGACCAGCAACACCCTTACGGCCATGGCCGAGCAGAAACACTTGCGACCATCGCGGTGGGTCTGTTGATCATTCTGACAGCCGTGCTGCTGGGCATCCACAGCGTGAAGGACATTTTGGCACCCCACCATCATCCCGCTCCATTCACCCTTTTCATCCTCGTGGGAGTGGTCGTGGTGAAGGAATTTCTGTATCGAAAATTTCGAACTTTGAGTTTGGAACTCCGCAGTTGTGCTTTGGAGTCCGATGCTTGGCATCACCGATCTGACGCCCTGACATCAGCCGCTGCGGCCCTCGGCATTGCCATCACCTGGATTGGAGGCGAACGGTGGAGAAGCGCTGATGGCGTTGCCGCATTGGCGGCGTGTACGGTTATTCTGATCAACGGAATTCGGATCTTGGGACCGGCATTAAATGAGGCGATGGATACGGCGCCTCCGCCACAAGTCGAGCGGTCAGTGCGAACCGCAGCCCTCAAAGTCATGGGAGTTCGAGGGATTGAGAAATGCCGGATTCGCAAGCTCGGCATCGATTACTACGTCGATCTTCACGTGCAAGTAGACGGCGATTTATTGGTACGGGACGGTCATGCCATTGCGCACGCCGTCAAGGACATGGTCTGCGAGGGTTTGCCCGAGATTGCGGATGTTCTTGTTCACATTGAACCGGCCTAGCCCCGCATGAGCCAATGTTTCTGCC
>CANFNA010000102.1 GCA_947448395.1 Chthoniobacteraceae bacterium | reverse complement strand
TTAAATACTCAGCATCCGTGGCGTACGGTGGTCGATGGAGCGCGTTCTTATGTGACGAAGATCAGGGGGCTTTTAGGGGATCGCGTCCGTTTTGGTGCGCCGATTCGGCGTGTGCGTCGGAAATTGGGTGAGTCTATGGTTGAGCTCCAGGAGGATGACGGTGAGTGGCGGGTTTATGACAAAGTGGTGATGGCATGTCATGGAGATCAGGCCTTCGCCCTCTTGGATGACCCGACGGCGATGGAATCCGATTTGCTTTCGAAGTTTCGATACCAATCCAACGCTACGGTTCTGCATACCGATTCGAGTGTGATGCCGCGCTCGCGCAAATGTTGGGCCTCGTGGAATTATCGGGTCGAAGGAGTCGAGGATGGGTCTTTAGCGCATACGACTCATTACTGGATGAATCGACTGCAGCATGTTTCCGAAAAGCAGGACTATTTTGTTTCTCTCAATGCAGAGCGTCGAATCTCACCGGAAAAGATTCTGAGACGGATTCAATACGAGCACCCTATCTTTGATCTCGAGGCGGTTGCGGCGCAGAAGCGGCTGCCAATGCTCAATCAGGTAGGGGCCTCACAAACTACATACTACTGCGGCGCGTGGTTTAAGTATGGGTTCCATGAGGACGGTCTAAGCAGCGCGCTCGCGTGTGCCCGAGCGATCACCGGAGAAGATCTTTGGATATGAGCGCGATGGCGGATGAGTGGAATTCTTGTTTGTACGACTGCTCGGTGATGCACAAGCGGCTCCAGCCCAAGCGGAATCAGTTTCAGCATGGGATGTTCATGATGTATTTGGACCTCGATGAAATCGATGAATTGAGCTGTCGGGTTGCTGGGTTTCGTAAAAATGCATTCCACTTTTACGCCTTTCATGATGCGGATCATTTTCCGTTCAACGGACTGAATACGAAGCAAGCGATCCTTCAATATCTTGCGGAGCAGGGAGTCTGCATTCCCCCAGAAGGGCGTGTGCGCTTGCTCACTCTTCCGCGTGTGCTGGGTTACATTTTCAACCCAGTTTCATTCTACTTCTGTTTTGACGGATCTGGGGCGCCCGTGTGTGCGGTTGCAGAGGTCGGAAATACGTTTGGTGAAATGAAACTTTATGTCCTCCGCGAATTTTCACCTGATCGAGTCTTTCGCATGAGGGTGCCAAAGCATTTTTATGTGTCTCCCTTTTCGGACTTGGAGGTGGAGTTTGATTTTCAATTGTCCGTGCCTAACGCAGGTCTGGATTTGAGAATAAACGACGTGGCTGGAGGCGAGCAATTACTGCTGAGCAGGCTCACTGGAAAGCGTCTAAAATTGTGCGCATCCAACCTGGTTGGACTAACGCTAAAATACCCGCTTGTGACTTTGCGGGTGATTTTCTTGATTCATGTTCATGCGTTACGACTTTGGCTGAAGCGGGTTCGTTTCTTTCGAAAAGGAGAGGCGGTTCACTTTCAACGTGGAGTTCTTCGTCCACACCGGTCTATTGCAAAGAAAACCTCATGAGCGACACAGCTTCAGACAAAAGACTGATTGAGCAGGAGGCTCAGGCATTTCGGGGCATCTCGCTCTATGAGAAGTTAGTTTTATCTGCTTTCTCGAAGATGACGCGGGGGCATATGACGATGGTACTTCCCAGTGGAGAGGTTTGGAAAGTGGGCTCCGATTCATCAGAGCTTCGTGCGTCGATGCGCGTTTGGAATCCTTGCTTCTTCGAGAAGTGCGTCCTTTTTGGAGATGTAGGATTTGGCGAGTCCTATGTGGATGGAGACTGGGATACTGACAGCATAGAGGCGCTGATTCGCTGGGCCATTTTGAATGTGGATAATTCGCCCGGGCTTTCTGGAAGCAGAGTACGAACCACCTTCCTAAATATGCTCAAGGTGGTTAACCGGATTGGACATAAACTCCGACCGAACAGTCGTCGGATGAGCCGACGGAATATTGCGGATCATTATGATCTTGGGAACGACTTCTATGCGCTATGGCTGGATTCCTCGATGACGTATTCGAGTGGAGTTTTTCGGCATGGGGCTCAAACACTTGAGCAGGCTCAGGCGGAAAAGTACGAGGCGTTGTGCCGCGGTCTGAGACTGAAAGCGCAGGACCACGTTCTTGAGATTGGAACTGGATGGGGAGGATTTTGCGTTCATGCCGCCCGTCAGTACGGCTGCCGAGTGACATCTGTGACGATTTCGCAGCAGCAGTATGAATATGCCAAAGCGAGAGTGGTCCGTGAGGGGTTGGACGGGCGAGTCGAGGTCCTTTTGAAAGATTATCGGGAAGTATCGGGCCGCTTCGATAAAGTGGTTTCCATTGAGATGATGGAGGCGCTTGGTGAGCGATATCTCGAAGCATTCTGCAGGAAAATCGACACGGTCCTGAAAGCGGGCGGATTGGTTGCGCTGCAGTATATTACGGTCCCGGACTCGCGACATGGGGAATTGCGAAAGGGAATCGATTGGATTCAGAAGCACATATTCCCGGGCTCGCTGCTTTTGAGTGTCGGGCGTGTGAACCGAGCGTTCAACGGCACTAGCGAATTATTTCTCCACCAGCTGGAGGATTTAGGGGTGTCTTATGCGAGGACTTTGCGGCTGTGGTGGGAACGGTTCAACGAAAGACAAACAGAGGTCTTGAGTCTCGGTTTTGATCCGCGGTTTATCAGAAAGTGGAATTACTATCTCCAATACTGCGAGGCGGCCTTCGCCAGCCGGAATATTAGTGTGGTGCAGGCGGTTTACACTCGGCCAAACAATGAACAACTGCATGTGCAGTTCTAAATTCTGAGCAATGATCAATTTCCTCCGGCTCATTTTCGGCAGCGTGCTCGTGATCATGCTCGCGGTGACGATCTGGGCTAGTCGTGCGCAGGCCATTTGGAATGTGCCAAGAGAGGTCATTTCGAATCCATGGTTCATCGCGACTCTTTTCGACACGTACTTCGCATTTCTGACATTCTATTGTTGGGTCGCTTACCGAGAGTCGGGATGGTTACGAAAAATCCTTTGGCTTCTTGGAATCTTGTTTCTCGGGAATATTGCGATGGCCGCCTACATGCTCCTCCAACTATTCCGAGTCTCAGCTCGGAGTAGTGTGTCTGAGTTAATTCAAAAGAATCCTCATCGCGAGGTGGGATAAAGGTACTTTATGGGAAGCACGATCGTTCTGGCTGTCACTCTCATGATGCTTGTGTTCGCTGGAACGTGGGCTGTCTCGCTCCGCATCCGCAATTATGCGCTTCTCGATGTCGCGTTTTCTTATGGGCTAGTTCTTCTCGTTCCGCTTTATCTCCAGCAAGGAGGGATGGCTGGCATGAGAGCGATTGCTTTTTCCGTGGTGGCCCTGGTGTGGAGCGTCAGGCTTGGGACTTATATTCTGGCTCGCGTAATTCGACATCATCCCGAGGAAGATGTGCGGTATCAGAAGCTCCGCGAGCGTTGGAATGGGCCCTTGATGTTCCTTCTGTTCTTCGAAATGCAGGCCTTGCTCGTTGTTCTCTTTTCCCTTCCTGTCTTCCTCGCGGTTTATGATCCGGCGCCCGGAATCCGGATGGGTGAGATCGTTGGCCTCTCCATCACCCTATTGGGGATTCTTGGGGAGACGGTGGCGGATCTGCAGATGGCAGCGTTTAAGAAAACCGTGGCGAATCGTGTGGAGGTCTGCCAGCGGGGTCTCTGGAGATTTTCGAGGCATCCGAATTACTTTTTCGAGTCCCTAGTGTGGGTCGGTTTTTTTGTCGCGTCTTTATCGCTACCTTATGGATGGCTTACGGCGATTTGTCCCCTGTTGATGATCTACTTTCTTTTTCAGGTTACCGGCATTCCCTTGACGGAAGAATTTGCGGTGCGCTCCAAAGGGGATGCCTATCGAGCTTATCAGCGGACCACTAGTGTTTTTGTGCCGTGGTTCCGGAAATCTGGTTAGAGGTTGGATTTCTATAAAATCGTTATGATCGATTCCTTGCTTGAGAAAAACCTGCTCCCCGATTCGGTGATTCGTTTCGGTATCCGACACTTGCTTCGGGGCACTTTGCGTGAGAAGCGAGGCAAGACTCCTGAATTGCGACGTGCGGCCCTCATGGCACATATCCACGGTCTTTTGGAGGCGCCTATTGCCGTTCAGATGGGTGCTGCGAATGAGCAGCATTACGAGGTTCCCACGGCTTTCTATCAATCGGTGCTTGGCCGACATTTGAAATACAGCTCCGGGTTCTGGAGTGATTCGGATGCGAGTCTCGATGGGGCAGAGGCTGCCATGCTGCGGTTGACTTGTGAACGCGCTGGGATTGTGGATGGGCAACGAATTTTAGAGCTTGGGTGTGGGTGGGGTTCGCTTTCGCTTTGGATGGCTGAACATTTTCCTAATGCGAAGATTACCGCGGTTTCAAATTCAAGAACTCAAAAGGCCTTTATCGATAGCGAAATGGTGAAGCGTGGTGTGAAGAACCTCACGATCTTAACGGCGGATATCAACGAGTTTGAGCATGCCGGGGGTTTTGATCGAGTTGTCTCGGTTGAGATGTTTGAGCACATGAAGAATTATCGACGGCTTTTGGGAAAAATTGCGCGTTGGTTGGAACCTGGTGGAAGGTTGTTCGTACACATCTTCACTCATCGTGACATTGCCTATCACTATGAGGACCGAGGGCCCTCTGATTGGATGACGCGGTATTTTTTTGCGGGAGGTCAGATGCCTTCAGACGATCTGCTTCTCTATTTCCAAGATCACCTTCGCGTGCGCGAGCACTGGGTTGTTTCTGGCGTTCATTATGCCAAGACGGCTGAGGCTTGGTTGCGCAATATGGACGCCCACCGGTCCCATATTTTCCCGTTATTCCAATCCACGTATGGGCCTGAGCAGGCTCTGAAATGGTGGGTTTACTGGCGCGTATTTTTCATGGCTTGCGCGGAACTCTGGAGTTTTCGTGACGGAACGGAATGGGGCGTCTCTCACTATGTCTTTGAGAAGCCATGATCAACGTTTTGGCGGCCCATCATGATTGGATGCAGCTTCGGTATTTACGATAGGGCGCCCATGACGAGGCAGGAGTTGATACCGCCAAAGCCAAATGCGTTGTTAAGTACATATCGAAAAGCTGAGGGACGCGCAGCGTTGGGAACAACGTCTAGATCGCATTCCGGATCCGGCGTTTGATAGTGGAGTGTTGGTGGAAGAATCTGGTGCTGCAGGGCTAGCGCGCAAAGGACGGATTCGATAGCGGACGTGGCGCCTAGTGGATGGGCTGTGATCGATTTTGTGCCACTGATAGGGGGAGTTTTTTCGATGCCGAAGACCCGTTTAATCGCGAGAGTTTCGTTTGCGTCATTGAGGGGAGTACTGCTGGCGTGGCAGTTGATGTAACCAATGTCGCATGCAGGGAGTCTTGCATCTTCAAGCGCTGACTGCATGCAACGGATGACGCATTCGCCTCCAGGTTGTGGAGTGGTCATATGGTAGGCCTCGTTGTTTAGAGCGTAGCCGAGCAATTCCGCGTAAATTTTGGCACCTCGGCGCAATGCGTGTTCGAGTTCCTCGACCACCATACAAGCAGCGCCCTCTCCCATGACAAATCCATCTCGGTTTGCATCAAATGGCCGGCAAGCATGAGCGACGGGTTCCCCATCCCATCGACTCATCGTTTTGATTTGGTCAAAAGCAGTGAAGGTGAGCGGACAAAGAGGGGCCTCTGCAGCCCCTGCCAACATGATATCAGCGGAACCTTCCCTGATGAATCGCAGGGCATCTCCTAGAGCGATTAAGCCGCTTGCACACGAGTTGGAGTTTGTCGTTGCGGGGCCTCTGAAGCCGCAATCCATCGCGATATTCGCATGGGCTGCACCGCCAAAAATCATCAAGGCGAGGGTGTGGCTGATGCCTCGTGGACCATCTTTCAGAAATGAAGCGTGCTCCGATTCGGCGTTTGCAATGCCGCCGAGTGCGGTTCCGAAAGAGACGCCGGTCCGATCCTGAGGAGCTTTTGCACTCCAAGAGAGGCCTGCATCTTCCAATGCCAACATTGCAGAGGCGACGGACAATTGGGAGTAGCGGTCTAGTCGTTTGACACGATGTTTTGAAATAAAGGATTGGGGGTCCCAGTTGGAGATTTCGCCCGCATGTTTGGCGTGAAGGGTTGAGGTGTCAAAACGGGTCAACCGCGTGATTCCGCTACGCCCTTGGATCACGGCGTCCCAGAGCGCTTCTTTGCCGATGCCAACAGCGGTGATGGGGCCAACCCCAGTAATGACTGCGCGACGAATGGTGGATGAGCTATTGGGCATGGCACGGCGCTCAGAAAAGCTCTCCCTGAGACGATAAGGAGCTCGGCTTGGGTGGGGCCTCAGTTAGTCCGAGAAGTTTGAGTAGACCGGTTTCATCGAGGATTGGAATGCCAAGTTTCGCGGCTTCCTCGAGTTTTGAGCCGGCTGAGTCTCCAGCGACCACAAAGTCGGTTTTTTTACTTACGGCACTGTTTACGGAGCCGCCTGCGGCTCGGATGCGTGAGGCAGCGTCGCTGCGCTGGAGGGTTGGGAGGGTGCCTGTGAGAACGAACTGTTTTCCAACACAGCCACTCGGTGAATTCTCCGCCTTCGGTGATTTCTCAGTCGCGTTGCTGGGACGGATATCGAGACTTTCGAGTCGCAGAAGCAGTTGGTGTCCTGGCGTGGAGGCGAAGTAATCGAGGACAGCCTTTGCAACAGAAGCTCCGACAAATGGGACGGTGCTAACTTCGCCGTCTTTTCGTTTAGAGCGCTTTGCAAAGTGAGCGTTAAAAAGCCTGCTTTCTAACGCTGTCAGTTGAGTTTCGAGAGTTCGTCTAAGGTCGAGGTGCGGTTGGACTTCCTTTTGAGAAGGCTCATTTGGCTGTGCGAGCTTCGATTTCCTTTTCGATATGGTCTCTTTGATTTTGGACCTGAGAAACTCTCTTTCTATCACGTCACGAAGGAGTGACGAGTTCGCAATGTCTTCGAGGGAGCGGTGAGTGTTGGCAATTTCGTAGGCGATTGTTTCACCCACCTCTGGAATGGCGAGCGCATGGAGCCAGCGAACCAGAGAGTGGGAGCGTGCGCGTTGGATTGCATCTGTCAGTTTCGTTGCATTTTTGATTCCGAAAATACGCGGGTCTGCGTCTGTTCCGATGTTTAGATTGGCGAGGAGATCCAAAAGGCTACCGGACTTTTGGAGTTCAAACAGATCGAGGGGATCCTGAATGAGGCCGCGCTCAACCAACTTATCGGCAACAATTCCGCCCAGCGCCTCCAAATCAAGCGCGGTCCGCTTGGCCATGTACTCGATCCGTCTGGAGAGCTGCGCTGGACAGTGGAGGTTCTGGCACTGCCAAATTTTAAACATGGGGTCACGGTGAACGGGTCCTCCGCAGGCGGGGCAACGGCCGTTAATCTGAAGGAGAAAATCAAAAGGCTTTGCATCGGCCGGTCGTTTTTCCAGCACGACGCTTTTGACGGCAGGGATGACCTCTCCAGCTTTTTCGATAATGACGCTGTCCCCGATTCGAATGTCTTTGCGAAGGATTTCATCTTCGTTGTGCAGGGTCGCACGGGAAATGGTGCTGCCCCTCAAATGGACTGGTTTTAGATCTGCGACTGGCGTGAGCGCCCCAGTTCTTCCAACCTGAATGAGAATATTTTGAAGGACAGTCTCCGCCTGCTCGGGAACGAATTTATAAGCACGGGCCCAACGTGGAGCCCTCGCCGTAGAGCCTGCTTTTTCACGAAGCGACAGGCTGTTCAGCTTAATTACAGCGCCATCCGTCTCGTAGCCAAAGGTGTCGCGAATGCGGTCGAGTTCCTCGATGGCTTCAGCGACTTCTTCAGGCGATCGGCACAAGCGCTGGAAGTCTGGAGTTTTGAATCCGAATTCTTTGAGCCATGCGAGCAGTTGAAGTTGGGTGTCTGGTCCGCCCTCGACGGTTTCGCCAAGGCCGTACAGGCAGACTTCCAAGGGGCGCTCAGCAACCGCTTTTGGATCGAGAAGTTTTAGAGATCCGGCAGCGGCATTTCGAGGATTTGCGAAGGGCTCCTCTCCAGAGGCGACCATTTCGTCGCACATGGTTTGGAAACCGCGCAGGGGCAGGTAGACTTCGCCTCGAACCTCAAGTGAGGCCGGACTGTGAGGGATTCGAAGCGGCAGGCAGCGGATAGTTTTTAGATTGAGGGTGATATCGTCTCCGCGTTCTCCGTCCCCGCGTGTGGCGCCTAGTACGAAGGTGCCGTCTTCATAGCGGAGAGAGACGGCGAGTCCGTCGATTTTGGGTTCTACGAGCCACTCAAGCGTTTCCTCGGGAAGGATGCGTTCGACGGCAGCAATCCACTTTCGGACCGCTTCTAAGCCATCTTTATCGGCGAATAGATTATCCAACGAGAGCATCGGGCTGCGGTGGACCACCTGAGAAAAATGGGCGAGTGGTTTTCCTCCGACGCGTTGGGTCGGCGAATCTGGGGTCACCCAATCCGGATGTTCCGCTTCGATTTCACGGAGTTCTCGGAAAAGCAGGTCGTACTCTCGATCGGAGATGCTGGGTTGGGCTTCCTGATAGTAGCGTCGGTCGTGCTCCTCTATTTCGGCGCGGAGTTTTTGGAGCCTTTCTTTTGGAGTCATGGCGTGCTCTGGAATAAGGCTTCCCATAAGCCCGAACCCTTAATGTTTGGGAGGACTCCGGGTTCCATCTGGTTCATGACATAAGCACACCCGATGCGCCGGTCTGGATCTGCAAAGGCCACGCTGCCTCCTGCCCCCGGGTGTCCAAATGCGCGTGGTGATGGACCGAAGGTGTGTCGCAATTTTGAGCCGTTTTGGAGAATGGGGTCACGCATGAAGCCGACGCTGAAAGCGGTGTTAATCTGCAACACCTGATCGGGACCTTGAATGCCCTGAGTGTGAATTTCGCGTAGGGTGGCTTTGGAAAAAAGTCGGGTGGAACCGAAACAGCCGTCGTTTGCTAGGATTGAATAAAACTTAGCGAGAGCACTAGCGGTGCCGATGCCTCCCCATCCTGGGTAGGATGCGAGTCGTGCTTCGGGATCGTTCATGGTTGTGGCGGAGTGCAGTCCCTTTGGGGAGGCGAAGGAACGTGAAGTGAGGGAACCTGGCGTCATAAATGCAGTCAGGAAGGGATCGTCTTTAGGCAGGGTACCCTTGGGCGAGAGAACCGAGGCGACGTTATTTAGTAGATGGTCGGGGAGCCCGATCCAGAAGTCTAGGTTGAGCGGAGTTGCGAGTTGTTGATGCCAATAGGTTCCGAGTGGGAGTCCTGTGACGCGGCGCATGATTTCATCCGCTAAAAAGCCGAACGTGCGCGGGTGGTACCCGTGTGTTGTTCCCGGCTTCCAGGCGGGGGTCTGTGAGGCTAGAGCGGCCGTCACCGCCTCGCGGTCTTGTACAAGGGGTGGATTGTCCAAGGCACAGAGGCCGGCCTGATGCTGGAGGATCATTCGGATCGTCACACAGTCTTTTCCTGCGGCTGCGAATTGAGGCCAGATTTTTGAGACGGGAGTGTCGGTGGAGATTTTTAGAGCATCGAGAGCATGCAGTAGACTGGCGGCTGAGACGCCTTTGGTGGCGGACCAAACCAAGACTCGGGAGGACGATGTCCAGGGTATAGAATGGGCAAGGTCCTCGAAGCCGCCTGCTAACGACAAAATTTCTCCGCCATCAGCCCAGACGGATACTGAGGCGCCGACTTCTCCTCGGGTGCGAAAATTTTCTTCGAAGTGGGCCTTCACGTTCTCTGTGAGGAGGGTGGAGGAAAGGAAGGAAGACATTAGATGATTGAAAAGGAAGTGGGGGATGTCCGTTAGTGAATCTTGGGCCGTTTGGAGACGGTGCGTCAAAGGGATGGGAATGTTTTTTGGGTGGGCAGACACAAGGAGCCGGGAAGGGGTGCGCTTCGGGCTTGCCTCAGGGAGGATGGTTGGGCATGGTCGCCCCCTCTTTTCAAGGAGGATGGGTGCCGGAGTGGTCGAACGGGCTCGCCTGGAAAGCGTGTGTACCTCATAAGGGTACCGAGGGTTCGAATCCCTCCCCATCCGCCACCTTGTTGACCTTCCAAGACCCTCTGTCGAGAGCCACGAGAGAGCGAAAAGGCTTTTCCAACAGACTCGCTAGCAGAGCGTACCGGTCATTTTCATCGGCTCGGACGATTCGATGAGGGACAATTAAATTTTGTCGCGAGAGATCGGAAATCGAGCTGAACCTAGACCAATGGCTAGGTATTTTTTAGCGGAGACAGGGTTAAACTATGCTCGGCTTTTAAGAGAAGAATGACCAAACTTAGCCCCGAGTTTTTTAGAAACTCGAAAAAGGCTCCACACCCCGAACACATATGAACAGGAAGTATTTTGTCCTTCGCGGTAAGAAATTGGTGGCGAGCCTAGCATTGGCCGTTGGAATAGGGTCGGCGATTTATTTGGGGTCTTTTGGGGAGCGCCCCGTGGATCCTCAATTCTCCGAGGAGGACGGCTCGAGTTTTTCTCAGGCGGAGCTGGGACAAGGGAGGGGAGAGGGTTCTGCGAAGAGGGGCGGAGGGAAAAAGGTTTTGGCTTCGGATCAATCGGTTGGGGCAAAATTGGTTTTGCCGCATAAGGGAACGGTGCAGGGTCATCCGCTGCTGCCGAGTGTCGGTGGGTCGACGGAGGACAAGGGTCGAGTTGTAAAACTAGATCCGTCTGCTTTGAGGGATTTGGCTTTGTTGAAGGAAGGGTCTCACGTTTTGCTGCCGAGTGTAGACGGTGGGGAGTTGGACGGAACCGTGCATCTGGTTATGCAAGATGGGGCATGGGTTCGAGTGGGAGGTACGTTGCCAGATGGCAAAGGGACTTTTTCACTTGGAAC
>CANFNA010000101.1 GCA_947448395.1 Chthoniobacteraceae bacterium | reverse complement strand
GGAGCCGCGGGAGCCGCGGGAGCCGCGGGAGCCGCGGGAGCCGCGGGAGCCGCGGGGTTGGCTGGTGCTGGAGTGGGAGCTGGGGTGCCGGGAGCTGGGGCAGGGCTTTGGGGTGTTGAGGGTTTTTGGGCCTCGGGCGCGGCGGGCGCAGGCGTCTGGGCTTGGAGTTGAAGTGCCGCTAAGAGTGTGAGCGGAACGGACAGCTTGGAGAGGTTACTTTTCATGGAAGACCGCTAGGGGCAGAACTTGCAGGGGGTGGTGGGCTGAGTATTCTGTTGAGGCTTTAATCAGCCCGTAAAAGAGTAATACTTCGCGTAGGAAGTCCGTTAGGTTGAATCATCGAAGAAAGTGTGCTGATTCTAGTAAACGCTGATTCTAGTACATAAACTCCTCCCCCCTATGTCTGACCTTGTTCACCGTTTAATTGGGAAACTGCATGGCACAGGTGGCGGGGATCACAAAGAAGGGAGGGATCGCGAGCGGCGTCTCAAGGAGTTGTCGAAAGATCCGTTGGCGCGTGAATTGATGAGGGAGTTAGGGGATGCGATTTTGAGGACTTCTGGAGGGGCTGCAAGAATTTCGACTCGTTTGAAAACGGTGGCTGATCAGATTGAAGTGGCTGGCGAGCAGATGGTGAGTGTGGCTTCGGATGTGGAAGGGGTGCGGCGGCGTTCGGAGGGAATTGCGCATCACGCAGCAGCAGTGAGTAATGTGGCGCGGGAGACGGCTGCATTTACTCATCAAGGGGTGGATTTAACTCGGCAGACGCTTTCAACGGTGGAGGCGTTGCAGGGCAGTATGAACGAAGCTCACGCGCGGTTGAATCAGTTTATCGACAAGGTCCAATCGATCACGGAGCTGAGTAAGGTGTTGGAGGACATTGCGTTTAAGACGAAGCTTCTCGCATTTAATGCGTCCATTGAAGCGGCGAGGGCGGGTGAACAGGGTAAAGGTTTCCACGTTGTGGCGGACGAAGTGCGCAAACTGGCTGAGGACGCTGCGCGTCAGAATAAAAAGATTTTTGGAGAATTGCATTCGATCAGTGAAGCTTTGTCCCCGGCCAAGCAGGCAATCGAGGATAGCAAGGGGTTCACAGACGCTGCAGTGGCTCAATCTGGGGAGCTGAGTCAGGCTTTTGAGAAGATCTCGGTGATGGTGTCTGGGGCAACGCACCGCATGACAGAAATTTCGGATTCGGTGAGCAATCAGAATGAATCTATTCAGCGGGTTTCTAGGAGCATGGAGAAGATGCACGAATCTGTTTCCAGAGTGCGCTCTGAATCCGGTTCAATTGCGGAGAACACCTTTTCGCTTTCGGCTCTGACGGAGGAAGCGTTTGCAACTTTAGGAAAGCTCGATGGGGACTCCGTGTTTCACCGAATGCTTTCGATTGGTCGTGAAATGGCGTCTGCGGTTTCTCGGTTTTATGAAGTTGCGGTGGATGAGGGGCGTATCTCTTTGGAGACGTTGCTGGCATTTCGTTATGCAGAGATCAAGGGTGCTGAAATTGACTCACTGAGTCGCCTGTTTGATGTCAGTTTGGTTCCGAGGACGGGATTTCTGCCCCCAAAGTACGGAGCCGGTTATGATGCCGCGATTGACTCGGATTTGATGGCGTTGGCTGACCGTTTCAGGGATCAGGATTCCAGATTGGTTTTTGCCAACGCGCTGGACTTAAACAGTTATACGCCGTCAGCTAATTCGGATTCTTGCCAGGGCTGGACGGGGGATCGATTGAGGGATTTACTCGGGAATCGGATAAAGAGGATTCATTTGAAGGGAGGTGTGGTTTTGAGGGCCTGTCGAATGGGGGTGGGAAGCGGGTGGGATCGGGTTGGTGAAATGGCGTCCCGAGCTGAGTTTTTGGAGCAAGGTTGCCGATTGGAGGAGTCTGAGGAGGTGAAAAAGTCGTTTATGGTTCAGACCTATGTGAGAGACGTTGGGACGATCAATTTGGTGATTTCGGTGCCTGTTTTTGTGAAGGGACAAAGGTGGGGGATTGTCCTTCTGGGTTGGGATGAGCAACACTCCGACTAAAGCGGTGGTCGGGCACCACCCTCGGGAGGAGTTGGGACAAACAAACGATTCCTGAGGTCGCCTGAAGCCGTCGGGAGTGGTGGTGCGCTTTACTGGAGATGAATCCAGAGGGTGGTTGCGGCGGTGCCGCCGCTAAAGTCTGGCAATATTGGCGGGCGTTCAAAGCGCCCCTGTTTACGAGCGGCCTTGAGGCAGGATTTGGACATGCGTTCCAAGGTTTCAGGGTCGAGTTTGGTGCAGTTGGTGGACAAGAGAATCCGCGCCTGTGGAGCCGCCATTTCCAGAGCCAGACTGAGGAGGGAGGGGAGATCGTCTTCGACACGAAAACGGCGTCCTTTGTTCCCCCGTGAAAAGGTGGGAGGATCGAGGATGATGGAGTCAAAAAGTTCCTTCCGTCGGGCCAGACGGGGGAGAAACTCTAAGACATCGTCGGCGATGAACCGGTGTGGGTCGGGATCGAGGGAATTGAGCTCAAAATTGGAGCGGCCTCTGTTGAGGGATTTGCGTGAAAGGTCCGCAGAGAGAGTTTCGGCGCCTGCGAGAGCCGCGACGACAGAGAACGAGCAAGTGTATGAGAAGGTGTTTAGACAGCGACGGCCCGGTTTTTGGCGGAGTAAGAGGCGATTGGCCCGTTGATCAAGAAAGAGGCCAACCGCATAACCTGCGGCGAAGTCGAGGCTGTAGCTCACCCCAGATTCCGTGACAACGGTTTCGAGAGGGAGATTAGGGTCGCCCTCGACGAGGATGGGTGCTGTGCGCTCCTGATTTTGTAGGGGAAGCAAGCGGCCGAAAATACGGCGGGGGGAAAAGGGGTAGGCTGCGGCATTTTCTTTCCACTCCCAGAGGAGATGGGTGAGGTGGGCTGGAGTTTGGTGATTGAAAAGGAGATCTTCTCCGAGACGTTCGACCCAAGCGCCGGGGATTGAACAGAGGCGATGGGCGGTCGTGCCTGAGGCTTCGAGGGAGCGAGCGAGGTCTGGAGAGAGCCACGGGGAGGGGAAAGGTTGGGCGGAGGAAAACGGCATGGTCTTGGATGGGAGAGGAAGACGCATTGCAGGGTGGGTGCAATTCAATTAGGTATAACTTTTTAAGGAACCATAATTGTATGCGGCATAAGTACCCCTTTGTTTTCGCGAGTTGCGCCTTGATCAGCAGCGCCCTCCCTCTGCTTTCCCAAAACGCTGGAGACGGTTCGGATTTGTTTTTGTCCGCATACTCAAATTATCAAAAGGCTGAAGCCTTGGAGAAGAAAGGCGATAAGGCGGCAGCTTTGGCCCTTTTCGAAGAGGTCAACAAGACCCTCAATCAGCTGTCGAGCCAGTATCCAAATTGGAATCCTCAGGTCGTTAAGATGCGCGGGCAGTACACCGCGCAGTCTATCCAGAGGCTTCGTGCGTCGAATGCGGGTGGGGCGCCGTCCGGTCTGGGAACCTCCCCATCGGTTGCGAAGCAGAAGGCTGTGGAGGGGGAGGCTCCCGCGCCCGCTAAGGCTCCGAGTCGGCCGTTAACGCCTCCGGTTTCTGCTGCGCCTTCCAAGGAAACGGGCACGTCGGGGATTCCAAAACTTCCTGAGCGCGGTGGCGTTCCAGTGGCTCCGGCGGATCCGTTTGCCGAGATTCAGGCTAAGTTGTCCCAGCTTCAAAATGACCTGCAGTTTGCTCTCGAGGAAGCCCAGAGGCTTCGGAAGGAGAAGGCGGATTTGGCGATGCAACTGGCTGAGATGACGCAAGGCCGCCAGAAGGCTGAGTCAGAAACCCGTCTTTTAGAGCAGCGTTCCGATATCGCGGAAAAGGCGCTGATGCTGGCGCGGGAACAGAACATGAAAGCCGTCGAAGAAATCACGGTTTTGCAGAAAGATCGTGATGTGTTGAGGGTGGAGAAGAAGCAGCTTCAGGCTGAGAAGGACGCATCTGAAGAATTGCGTCGTCGTTTGGAAGGGCGGTTGGCTCAAACGCAGAGCCGTGAAACTGCGGTGGCAGGTGAGCGGGATGCAGCGAATCAAAAGTTAGGGGATGCCAATAAGCAGATCACCCAGTTGCAAGGGGTTGTTGACAAGGAGGCGAAGGACAAATCCACCGTGCAGACCAAATTGGACAAAGCGCTTGGGGAGCGGGATGACGCTCGGAAGTTGGTGGAAACGGCGATGAAGGAGCGTGATTCGGAGAAGGTGGCTCGTGAGCAGTCTGCGAAGGAGAAGGACGCGAAGGAGAAGTCTTTGATTCAAGCTGGAATGGAAAGGGATGCCGCAAAGGCGGCTCTTACCAAGGTGACTCAGGAGCGGGATGATGCGGTTGCTCTGGCCGCGAAGCTCAAGGACGCCCGAACTCAAATTGATCGTTTGGAGGGAGAGAACCGCGATTTCGGCGCGAAGCTGGCCAAGGCTCAACAGCAACTCGAGCAGAAGCGTCAGGAAGGAACCCAGTCTACGGGTTCTATGAAGGCATTGCGTGATGAGGTGGAGTCCATTCGGACGAAGCTGACGGATTCTCAGAAAAAGGCGGAGGCTTCTGAAAAGTCGGTTGCGGAATTGCAGGGCAAGCTGGATGCCGCGATGAAAGATGGCTCGAAAGTTCAGACAGACCTAAAAACGGCGAAGTCGGATCTAAACACCGCAAAGACAGATTTGAGTACGGTGGCAGCGGAACGTGATCATGACCGGGAGGAGAAGGACATTTTGCAAGGGATTCTCCGGCGCTCCTTGGTAGAGCAGAGCAAGCGGGATGAGGCTCGGAAGGCTTTGTTGGCTGAGGTTGCTCGGCTGAAGATTGATTCGGATGTGCTGTCTTCGCAAATTGGGATGTTGGCGGAACCGGTTGTGCAGTTGAGTGACAAGGAACGGGCGATGTTCAAGCAACCTGTGGTGGATATCAGCGAAGGTGGGATTTCGATTTCGGCGATCAAATCGCCGTCAAAAACCGCATCTGCGAAGCAACAAACGCCTCCGCCTGCGGCTCCAGCCCCAGCTCCAGCGACGAAATCTGACTCGAAGGATGGAAAGGATGCGAAGGTGGCTTCCCAAGTTCCGGCTCCGGTGCCTTCGGTTGCGGCTCCTGGGGCTCCCGCTCCTGCGTCGGCTCCTTTAGCGGCCCCGAAGGAATCCGCTTCGAGTGCGAATTCCTCGGATACGTTTAGGACGAAGTTGGCGGAGGCGAAGGAGTATTTTGAGAAGAATAACTTCGATGCCTCCGAAAAAGCCTATCTCGAGGCTTTGGCTCTAGCTCCCGACAATGCGTTTGTTTTGTCGAATCTGGGCGTCACCCAGTTTAGGGCCAAGCGTTATGCGAAGGCGGAGCAGAGCCTGCGCAAGGCGATTGAGCTTTCGCCACAGGATGCATTTTCTCGTTCCACGTTGGGAATCGTCTACTACACCCAAGGTAATTTGGATAAATCGATTGAGGAGCTGACGCAGTCGGTAGGCATCAGTCCGAATAATTCGGTTGCTCACAATTACTTGGGGATCGCGGCTTCGCGGAAGGGATGGCAGGAGAGTGCACGGAAGCATTTGGAAACAGCAGCAGCGCTGGATCCAAATTATGCGGACGCCTTTTTCAATTTGGCGGTGGTGTGTATTTCTCAAAATCCTCCGGACAAGGAAGCCGCTCGTGCTGCTTACAAGAAAGCAACGGCTCTCGGCGCTGAGGCCGACCCCCGTTTGGAGGATCTGATTCGTTGATTCCCGCCAGTGGAGGACCAAAGCGGACCAAATCCGATGACGGACGGTTCTCGGCCGGTTGGCTCAGAGAAGGATGAATATCCAAAGGTGATCGCAAATTTTGCGATCACTTGGGACGGCCGTATTTCGACCAAAAATCGGACGCCTTCTGATTTTTCCACGCGGGGTGATAAACGGCGATTTTTGGAAATCCGAGCCGAAGGGGATGCGGTGCTGGTGGGCGCCGCGACGGTGGCCTCGGATACCATGACGATGGGTTTGCCCGATTTGGATTTGAGAAAGAGGCGGCTGGAAGCGGGAAAACAGGAGCTCCCATTGCGTGTGCTGGTGTCTTCCTCGGGGGATATTCAGCCCAGCCTGCGTCTTTTTTCGGAAGAAGGAGCGGGAGCGCCGATTTTCGTTTATACCACGCAGAGGATGCCGCTGGCTGTCAGGGAATGGCTAGAGGCTCGAGCCTCCGTGATTTTCTGCGGCAAGGACCAGGTGGATTTGAAAGAGGTCCTGAGATCTTTACGCCGGGAACATTCGGTGAAGACGTTGATCTGTGAAGGGGGCGGTCGGTTGTTTTTGGAGATGCTTCGTTTTGGATTGGTGAGTGAGTTGTGCCTGACTTTGTGTCCTCTCATTTTTGGTGGGACTTCGGGTATTAGCCTGACTGGGCCGGTTGGAGAGTGGCTTCCTGCATCGACGAGGGCTCACCTGACGCACATGGAGGTGGCTGAATCTGGTGGGGAGTGTTTTACGAGGTGGCGTTTGGATCGTTTTTTTAGGGAGTAAAATCAGACGTGCCTCGTCTATGATGTACCGGAAGTGGGCCGTCTCCGCCTCATTTCGCCCTGTCCCAACTTCTACTCCCCCAATGATGAAAATGGATCGCCGTCATTTCTTTTCAGGAGCCGCGACCGCGGCCGCTGCGCTTGGAACCTCCGCAGGATCGGTATTTTCTGCGGAGGGAGGATCCTCTCCCGAGGCCATTGTCCGGGGCATGGCGGATCATCATTATCGGATTCGGAATCAAGGGGTGCGACACACCTTGATGGGATGGTGTTGGAAGCCGATGGAAACGATGGTGCTAGCGCGTCACGCGAAGGAAATTGGGTTGGTGGGGATGGAGGGGATTGATCGGAAGTATTATCCAGAGGTGAAGGAATTGGGGTTGGAGATTTCGTTGGTTTCTTCGCATGGCTTTGCAAAGGGGCCATGCAACCCATCTTTCCGAGATGAGGTGGTTTCAAAATTAAGGGAGTCGATTGAATTAGCTGCGGCTGTGGGTTGTAAAAAAGTGATCACTTTCACTGGGATGAAGTTCGATGGGATGGATCCCCAAAAAGCCGCGCAAGAGTGTGTGGAAACGTGGAAGATGGTTCTGTCACAGGCTGAGAAGTTGGGCGTGACGCTTGTTCTCGAACATCTGAATTCACGAGATGCGAGCCAACCCATGACAGGGCACCCGGGGTATTTTGGAGACGATGTGGATTTCTGCGTGGAGCTGATCAAGCGGGTGGGAAGTGCCAATTTCAAACTCCTCTTCGACATCTATCACGTGAGCATTATGAACGGAGACGTGATTCGTCGATTGAGGCAGCACCGAGAGTATATCGGGCATGTTCATACTGCTGGGAATCCAGGGCGTGGAGAACTGGATGAGAAACAGGAGATTTATTATCCGGCAGTGATGCGAGCGCTTCAGGAGATTGGTTACCACGATTTTGTAGCGCACGAATTTCTTCCCACATGGAGCGATCCTATTCTTGCGCTGCGTCACGCGGCCATGGTGTGTGACGTTTAATGCCGCAGAGAATTAGAGACTTAGCCGAGGGGAAGCGGAGAGGGAGGTACGGGGTTTAGAGCGCGCCAGTTTCGGTTAAGATCGCAAGGATGTCGCTTTTTTCGGAATTTGGGAGGTAGGAAAATTCGTCTGAAGAATTCGTGCCACCTAGTTCGCGGACGAGTGTTTTTGAAACTCTTGATTTCATGGGGTGGGGCAGCGATTGGAACCCAGTCGAGTAGATCATGTAACTGCAACGGTATCGAAAGAGCCGTGAATGAAGATCGAGATCACGCAGAGATTTACCGGCGCGATTTGGGATGCGTCTTGCGAGAAAATCTTCGGCATATGTTTGCAGCGGAGTGAATCCGCCGTGGGGTAGGGCGGCTTCGTCAGCGAACAAGAGATAGCGAACGAGTTGATGGGCGATCACGTCGAGGGAGGAAGCATCGACGGGGCGAATATTCCCTTGGCCAGCGGCTAGGGCTTCACGGGTACGGTAGGTGGCGAGGGTGACTAGATTATGAAAGCCGAGTTGATGTTCATGAATGAGATGGGGCAGCAGGTCGCTGGATTGAACTGGGTATGGCGCCCAGCTGAATTGGGATCCCGGTGGATTTACCAGTTTGCGATAGCCGCCGGGAGCCGCCTCGCCTGTGAGATTTCCGAGATGGATTCCGCGTTCTTGGGATCCAGTGACGTGCCAGCCTCCGAAGCGCAGAGCGAGTGGTACCTGATGGCCAACGGTCTCGCGGCGGAATCCGTCTAAGCTGGCGCCTGTTTCGGTGCAAATGACGGATTCTGCGACCATGCCAGGGAGTTGCTGGGAGGTTCTTCCTGCGTGACAATTCATGCAGCGCTGTGAACGCACAAAAGGGGTGCTGGCAGACTCGGGACTGGAGACGTAGAAGATCGGGCCGAGTTCAGGATCAATTGCGGCGATCTCAACCCTTCCGCCTGGAACGTATCCGACGTACACTTCTTCATTGAAGTAGAGAGCCCGAGGGTTGGTGGGGTGGATGAGTCCGCTTTGAAGACTGGTGGCTGAATAAACGAGGAGTTGCGAGCTTGCCGGGATGTGAAGGACCTCGAGTAGCGATTGGAGTTGGCGCGCTGATGAAATCGGAGTGCGGGCGATGGCTGGTGAAGTTGAGAGGAACAGGGTGAAGGGATCGCGGGCCGGCAAGTTCCAGTAAGAGTGAGGTACATCTTTAAAAGGCACCATGGGTGCTCGGGAGGCTGGAGTCCGCGCATTCATGGGACTCGAAATGAGGCTGATTGCGCAAAGGAGTAGCACGCGGAGGAAGCGTCCGGAGTGCTGGGAAAGATGCCGTTGAATTTCGGCGGGATGCACGGGAGTGATGGGCAGAGATTGAAACAACAAAAACGGGCTGCCTCAACCGAGTGGTTGGAGCAGCCCGTTGAAGGAAGCGGCGGCTTACTTTTCTACGTCCTCTTTGGCTTGGAGCCATCCGCTAATACCGGCGGAGAGATGCTTCACGTTGGTGTAGCCGAGTTCTTTGGCGGCGTTGGCTGCGCGGGTGTAAGCGTTGCAGGAAGGTCCGCCGCAATAGGCGACTACTAAACTGTCCTTTTCCTTTGGCAGTACGGAGGCGAGTTTATCCTTCACATCCGAGAAATTAACGGCGGTGGGCACGTGGCCACGGGCAAAGGAGTCGGATCCATTGACGTCGATAACGACTGCTTTCTTTTCGGCAATCGCGCGTTTGAGTTCGGCGATGCTGATGTCTGGGTAATCGCCAGCGAAAACGGCGAGGGAGGACAGGGTGATGGCGCAGAGGGTTGCGAACAGTTTCTTCATGGTTGTTTTAGGTTGGAGGGAGCTAAGAATGACAGTCTGCCAACAATGGCAGACTGCATAATGAAAAATCTGCAGACGACTGGTGTTATTAGAAGACAAAAATGAGCAGGAGGCTCATTTCCGCAGCAGGGTTTGCGAGGGGGGCGGTTCCTTCCGAGTGGAAAAGTGGGGCGGCTCCAGTATGGTGTACGGTTCTCACCAAAAGGGTTTGTTATGAAAATCACCTCAGCTGTATTTGAAGGGAGCGCTCCATCGCTAGCAGAGTGCCCTGAGGAGGGGGTTCCTGAGTTCGCCTTCATCGGTCGCTCGAACGTGGGCAAATCAACCCTTCTGAACCGAGTGGCGGAGCGGAAGGATTTGGCTCGGGTTTCTGATACGCCTGGATTTACAAGAACGATCAACTTTTTCGCGATGAACCACCGGTGGCGGTTAGTGGATTTGCCCGGATACGGTTATGCCAAAACGAGTCGTGAGGAGCGCGCGCGGTTTACCCAGATGATCGAGCAATATGTGCTTCAGCGGAGGACTTTGGTTTGTACCTTTGTGTTGGTGGATGCCTCCATTCCGCCGCAGGGTGCGGACTTAGATTTTGTTCAATGGATTGGCCGAGCAGGGAAGCCGTTTGCGATTGTTTTCACCAAAACAGACAAGGCAAAGGGGATCAAAGCGGTTGAAAATGTGGAGTGTTTCATGGCCACGCTTTCCGAATGGTTTGTCGAACCACCGCAAATTTTCTCAATTTCTGCAAAGTCCCAAACTGGCGTGCGTGAACTTCAGGAATTAATTGCCGCCGCGGCCGAGAACGCGGGGGCCTCCTTATCTTGAAATGTGTCTCGAATAAACGCTTCTAGAAAAACCTAAGCGCATGAACCTCGCAGATTTGGGTTGGAACGAAGCATTCGATCGTGAGTTTTCCACGTATGCAAAATCCGGCTGGAAGCCCGCGCGATTGATTCGGGACAATCGGATTACCTACGGCGCTTTGTTGGGCGACGGCGAAGAGCGTGAAGTTGTGATGGGGGGAAAGGTCTATCACGAGGCGAAGTCGGATGCGGAACTGCCTGCGGTCGGAGATTGGGTGGCGTTGGAACTTGGGGCTGAAGGGGAGGAGACGGTCATTCGAGCGCGATTAAAGCGGCAAACCTGTTTGTCTCGGAAGGCCCCTGGGCATAGCGCCGAGGAGCAGGTGATTGTGGCTAATGTGAATGTGGTCATTGTCGTGACTGAGGCAGGCCCGGACTTCAACCCTCGCCGATTGGAGCGTTATTTTGCAGTGATTGGGAGGAGTGGAGCGAAGCCTGTCGTTTTGGTGAACAAAACCGATTTGTTTTCTAGCGAACAGAATGCGGAAGCCGTGGAGATCATTCGCAGGTTGAATCCGGCGGCTGAGGTTCACTTGACGAGTGCTGCGACGAGGCGTGGAATGCCGGCGGTAAGGAGCTATTTTCAGCGGGGCGTTTCCATTGCTTTTGTCGGGTCAAGTGGGGTTGGAAAGTCCGCGTTAGTGAATCAACTGCTCGGTGACGAGTATCAGTGGACTGGGGAAGTGAACGAGGTGACGGGTAAGGGCCGCCACACAACGTCTGCCCGCGAATTGATGGTACTGCGCAAAGGGGGGAT
>CANFNA010000100.1 GCA_947448395.1 Chthoniobacteraceae bacterium | reverse complement strand
GTAGGAAAGCAGAAGCGAATTTTACGCGCGGGCGAGATGGCTTTTATCCCGATGGGGGAGGTTCATGGAACATTCAATCCCTTTTCGGAACCGCTGGTGTTTCTTGCGATCTTATCTCCGGCGAACGCGCCCGAGCCATCGATTGTGGACGTTTCAACCGAGGCGCCATGGAACACACTGAGAGCCGAGTCCCATAACGCAGGGAACTGAGCCGTCGGGATCCTTTCCTCTGCCCTTCGGGGGCGTAACTCCCTCGAGAAACGTGAGAGCTTAGTGTTTAGGTTTGGCGGGGTCGTCTATGCGTCGCCTTTGCGTGTCATCCCCCTATGTTTTCCCAAAGACTGTTCCGCTCAATGGTAGGTGCTTTTGCCTGTGCGGCCGTTCTCCTGCCTCAATTCAGTGCGGAACCTCCTTTTGGGGCGACCCCGCTCAGCAAAACGGGTCCTCCGAAATCAATCGCACCACACGTCCCTGCGACTTGGAGAGCAGGCGCCGCCTCCCAAGTAGTCACGCCTGAAAAACTCCTTTTCCTCTCCGGTTACGCCTCTCGGAAAACTCCTGCCGAAGGCAAGGTTCAGGATCTTTTTGCCAAAGCCCTGGCTCTCGAAGACGAGGCTGGCAATCGCCTCGTCTTTGTCACGCTCGACCTAATTGGGGTACCGCAGGCGCTCAGACGAACCATCGCCGCTCGCGCGGAGACGGAGTTTCATCTGCCACCAGCGAACTTGGTTCTAAACGCATCGCACACTCACTGCGGTCCCTCTTTTCGATCCACTCCTCCCACGGAAAGGGATGTCGAAAACGCGAGCGCCGCGGACTCCTACGAGTATACCGTCAAACTCACGAACGACATCCTGGATGTAATCGGCAGGGCTCTTGCCGATTTGCAACCAGCGAGGCTGACTTGGAACAAGGCGCGTTGCGGTTTTGCGATGAACCGACGCCGTGACTACACCCTTCCTCCCAGCCATCCCAACGCGAACAAGGCGCCCAATCCGGACGGACCGGTTGACCAAGAAGTGCCGGCCCTCCGCGTGGAGGGGCCCGATGGTGCCCTGCGAGCGACCCTGTTTGGGTATGCGTGTCATAACACCAGCCTCGGGTTCTTTAATTACTGCGGGGATTATGCAGGTTTCGCCCAACAATATCTCCAAGAGTACCGCCCTGGGTTTACTGCTCTGTTTCTGATGGGCTGCGGCGGGGATCAAAATCCTTATCCGCGGCGTTCCGATGTGGTTCCTGGAATTACGGATCTGGAGTTGGCGCAGCAACATGGGCGGGCGCTTTCCAACGCCGTTGAGATGGCGATCATCGCCAATCCGAAGGCGGTGAGTGGGCCGATTCGCGCGGCTTTTGAGGAAGTGACACTTGATTATGCCAAGCCGGAGAGGACACCGCATCAGTATCCGGTGCAGGTGATCAAACTCGGGAAGGACCTCACTTTTGTGGCTCTCGGGAGTGAGGTGGTGGTGGATTACTCGCTTCGCTTTAAGCGGGAACTTGCCGGTTCGGGTGGGGTTTGGGTGGCGGGGTACTCGAACGATTACAACGGTTATATTCCGAGTCTGCGTGTCCTCAAAGAGGGCGGCTACGAGGCCGCCGCCGGTTGGGCGGAATCCGTCGAGGATCGGATCGCCTCCAAGGTCCACGAGTTACATCGGCGTATTTCCGAGTAAACGGACTGTGGCCCTATGTGATGGAGTCTTCGGCGATGAGGGCGGGGGACTGGGAGACTCTTTAAAAAAGAGAGCGCCCAGAACGGAAACGGGGGAGGGGACGGAATGGAGACGGAAGAAGTGCCGGGGAGGGGACTTGAACCCCTATGCCTTGCGGCGCCAGATCCTAAGTCTGGTGCGTCTGCCAATTTCGCCACCCCGGCTCTTTCGTGAACGGCACGTCCTGAAACGCGCCAATCCCTAATTACTACACCATCTCGGTTCGTCCGGGCAAGCAACACCTCCGAAATGACCAGTCCGGCGACCGAGCCTCTGATGGCAGTGTTCGCGGTTGGACTGGCCTAAGTGGTGGCCGCCAGTTCTGGCGAAGTTTTGGCGACATCGAAGGACAAGTCATTCCGGTCCCCGGTTTCGACGAGAATCTCGTCTCCCTCCTTAAATTTCCCCTCCAAGAGGGCGAGGGAAAGCGGATCGAGAAGTTTCCGTTGTATCGTCCGCTTCAAGGGGCGAGCCCCGTAGGCGGGGTCGTAGCCTTCATCCGCCAGTAAATGGCGCGCTTTGTCGCTCAACTTGATCGAGAGCTTTTGCGCTTCCAAGCGCTTGAGCAGACGATGGAGTTGGATCTCCACAATCTGCCCCAGATCCGCTTCGCTCAATCGATCGAACAGGATGGTTTCGTCGATCCGATTCAGAAACTCAGGGCGGAAATGAGCCCGAAGCGCTTCGAGAACGAGGGCTTCCCGTTGTTCTGGATTTTCCGATTCCAAGATGTGCTGACTGCCCAGGTTGGACGTCAGGATGATGACGGTGTTTTTGAAATCAACCGTCCGGCCTTTGCTGTCGGTGACTCGGCCATCATCGAGGATTTGGAGGAGCACGTTGAACACGTCGGAGTGGGCCTTTTCGATCTCGTCGAAGAGGAGGACCGAGTAGGGCCTCCGGCGGACGGCCTCGGTGAGTTGGCCGCCTTCGTCAAACCCGACGTATCCGGGAGGCGCGCCGATAAGCCGGGCGACGCTGTGTTTTTCCATGTACTCGCTCATGTCGATGCGTGTTATGGCGTTTTCATCGTCGAAGAGAAACTCCGCGAGCGCCTTGGCGAGTTCCGTTTTTCCGACCCCGGTAGGGCCAAGGAAAATGAATGAGCCGATCGGACGATGTGGATCTTGCAACCCAGCGCGCGCGCGCCGAACGGCGTTGGCGACGGCGGTGACGGCTTGCTTTTGACCGATGACTCGGGCGGCCAGTCGGTCCTCCATTTTGAGGAGTTTTGATTTTTCTCCCTCGCGAAGGTTTTGCACGGGAATCCCAGTCCAAACGGCAACGACTTGCGCGATGTTCTCTTCGGTGACTTCCTCTTTGAGCATGGCGCGACCGCCTTTTTGGATCGAGGCGAGTCGAACCGCATGATCCTGAACGAGCCGTTGGGCCTCGGGGAGACTGCCGTACTGAATCTCACTCGCTTTGCCTAATTCACCCCGGCGTTGGGCCTGTTCGAGGGCGATCCTCAACGACTCGACCTTTGCGTTTAACTCACGCGTCTTCTCGATCTCGTTCTTTTCGTTTTTCCACTGGGCCTTTAGGCGCTGGTTTTCCGACTGCACCTCGGCAGCCTCTTTTTCGATGCGTTCCAAACGCTCACGGCTCGACGCGTCTTTTTCCTTCAGCAAGGCCTGACGCTCCATCTCCAACTGCATTCCCTGACGCTCGAGTTGGTCGATTTCGGTGGGCATCGATTCCAGTTCGATTTTCAAACGCGCAGCCGCTTCATCCATGAGATCCACGGCTTTATCCGGAAGAAACCGGTCGGAGATATAGCGACTCGAAAGGGTCGCTGCGGCAACTAGGGCGGAATCTGCAATTCGAACGCCATGGTGGACTTCGTAGCGATCCTTGAGGCCTCGCAAAATGGCGATGGTGTCTTCCACTGAAGGTTCATCAACGAGGACAGGTTGGAAGCGCCTTTCGAGGGCGGCGTCCTTCTCGATGTATTTCCGATATTCATCCAAAGTGGTGGCGCCAATGGTCCGCAATTCTCCGCGGGCTAGCGCGGGTTTGAGCATGTTGGAGGCGTCCATGGAACCCTCCGCAGATCCGGCGCCGACAATCGTGTGCAGCTCGTCGATGAACAGGATCACCTGTCCCTGGGAATCCTGCACCTCTTTCAAGAAGGCCTTCAGTCTCTCCTCGAATTCCCCTCGAAATTTCGCGCCGGCAACCATGGCTGCAATATCTAGAGCCACCAGACGTTTGTTTTTAAGAGACTCCGGCACGTCCCCCGAAACGATGCGGCGGGCGAGTCCTTCGGCGATGGCGGTTTTTCCGGTCCCGGGCTCTCCGATGAGAACGGGGTTGTTTTTGGTTCGGCGGGAAAGGACCTGCATGACGCGTCGGATCTCGGAGTCTCGTCCGATCACGGGGTCGATTTTCCCGCGTTGGGCGATAGCGGTGAGATCGCGTCCGTATTTTTCGAGGGTTTTGTATTTTGCCTCAGGGTTCTGGTCGGTGACACGTTGGGATCCGCGAAGTTGTTTGAGCGCGGCGAGGAGACGGTCTTTGGTGAGACCGGTCTCTTGCAGCATTCGTGAAGCGGCTCCTTTGCCGCTGGCGAGGGCCAGCAGGTAATGTTCGGCGCTCAGATATTCATCTTGGAGCGCTTTCATTTCGCCTTCAGCGGCCTCCAATGCGAGGGCGAGGTCGCGGCCGAGCGCTGGAGTGGGTTGCGGTCCTTGGAGGGTGGCGCGCCGTTGGAGTTCGGCCTCGAGGCGTTGGAGCAGGGGGGCGGGTGGAATCTGAAGGGACTCGAGGACGGGTTGGGTGATGCCTTCAGGTTGCTGAAGCAGGGCGCTCAGCAAGTGCTCGTTGTCGATTTCCGTGTGGTGACGCTGGGAGGCTTCCTCCTGGGCGGCTTGGAGGGCTTGTTGCAGTTTTTCTGTTAAACGATCGAGTCTCATAATCGAAGAGGGCTGTGGTTGAGCACTGTGAGAAGTCGCATTTGATTGATGCAGGAAGCTTGCCATTCCAACCCTCTCTGTGAGGTGTGTCAGTGTGGCGCAGATGATTGGCCTGTCAGGCTCGAATAAATGATTGTACGCGAGACAGAGCGGCGCAGTGCTCTCGGCTCGTCCAGAGAGCTTGGAATGCGCGCTTGCCCCTCCTTATTCCTACGGAGCCGAGACGGATTTTAGGGTAACGGAACCGGAGCTATTTACGGTTCAGGAAACGTGCCGGTTGGGAGTTGGCCTAAGCCGTGGCCTGGTCAGGCTGATTACTTTGAAGGATCCTGAGGGAACCCTGAAGGATCCCAGTTCGAGGAGGGCTTTGGGGAGGGCCAGACATCCGTGCGAGGATCCTCGAATGCGGCGGCGTTCGTGCCATTTCTGGCCAAGTCCGCCAAGAGCTGCTGCTGGCGTTCCAAGAGGACATCGGCGCGTTCGCGCATCGCATCGCGTTGGCGGACGGCGGTGTCGCGCTCCCTGCGCAGGCGGGAGAGTTCCCGTTCCACTCGGTCGCGCTGTTCTGCGTCGCCCCGGAGGAGGTCGGTGCGTTCCCTTTCCAAAGCGAAGGCTTGTTCTCGTGAAGCGGCGCGTGAGGCCTCGGCCGAAGCGCGTGCCTCGTCGCGTTGGCGAATGAGGCCGTCGAGTTGGCGGGAGAATTCGTCTGTACGATTACGAAGCGTTTCGCGAGATTCCTCGAGAAGAGCAAGCAAGGTGACTTTTTCGTTAAGCAGCGCTTCGCGTTCGCGTCCAAGTTGGTCGGCACGGCGTCGGGAATCGCTTTCAGCGGCTGCGAGACGACCTGAGAGTTCGGAGGCGTCGTTTCGCGCGGCGTCTAGGTCTTCGCGTAAGCGGGTAATCTCGGAAGGGTAACGCCGTTCGGCATCCGTGAGGGCTCCTCGGAGACGATCGGACTCGAGGCGGTGGGTGTTGAGTTCCTCGCGCAAGCGGGCCACTTCGGCTTCCTTGGTGGATTGGAGGGTTGCGAGATTTTGACGATTTTCGGTGGTGGCCTGAGCAATGCGGCGATCGCGTTCTGCGAAGGCTTCGGCGAGTTGCTGGTCTTTTTGGAAGAATGCAGCGTCCCGTTCCGCGCTCAGAATGGAAATGGCCTTGGCGTGTTCGGTCTGGAGCGACTCAAAACGGCTCACCCATTCGGCCAAGCGGCGTTCACGATCCGCTGTGATATTGGTGATGCGCTGGTCCCGTTCGGTGACGGCTGCATTGCGTTCCGCAAGGGCGTCTGCGAGGGCCTTTTCATGTTCCGAGCGATAGAGGGCCTGCTGGCGTTCGGACTCCGCTCTAACGTCGGCTAATTCGCGGTTTTTCTGTGCAGCGAGCTGGACCAGATCTTTTTCAAGTTTATCGATGCGATGCTTGCTGGAGGCGTCGAGATCCTCGATTTCCTCATCCTTGGCGCTTCGAAGAGCGGCCAGTTCATCGAGTTGAGCGAGGCGTTGGGAATCGAGCGCCTGCTGGTGCTGCGCCTTAGCGACTTCGAGAGCAGCTGCGTGCGTTGCCTCAATGGTTTCAAGAGAGCGTCTGTGTTCGGCGGAACGAGCTTCGAGCGCCGCTCGATTCTGTTCTGCGGCTTGAGAGGCGTCGGCTCGGGCGGTTTCAAGGGCACTGTTGAGCGAGGCCAAGGCGCTTGCGTGCTGACGTTCGGATTGTTCGATCGCCAAACGCTGGCTCTCGCGGAGTCCATCAATGGTTCTTTGATGGAGTGCTTTAAGTTCCTCCGCAGCGCTTTGGGAATCAGAAGTGGCGCTGGAAAGTGCTTTAAGATGTTCCTCGCGGATGCGAAGAATGGTGTCTTCGTGGTCGCGCGCACGATCGGCGAGACTTCCACTGAGAGAGGTATTTTCGTTTCTGAGCGCCTCCAAGTCCCCTTCGAGACCTTTGCAACGGGCTTCAAATGCGCTTCTGGAGCGTTCTACATCGGAGAGGCGTGCTTCCGTTGAGGCTTTGGCTTCGACGGCAGCGAGGCGTTGAGACTCCAGTGAGGCGAGATGCTCTTCGGTTTCCTTCTTGGAGGCGGCAACCGCGGCGTCGATGGAAGCGCGGGCTTGGGCGAGTTCGGCGTCTTTCTGACGGCGATCCTCGTCATGGGCGAGAGCGGTCTCCGCAATTTCTTTTTGGAGCTGTGCGATTTGGTCCTCCAGTGAAGAGGATGTGTTTTTGAGGGCTTGAACGTCGCCCCGAAGTTGATCGCGGTCGCTGCTGAGCTCTGAGATTCGAGATTCGTCTGCGGTCTTGATTCCCTGGAGTGCGGATGCTTTTAGCTCGGCGGCTTCGGTTCGCGATTTGTAATGGGCGAGATCGGACTCGGAAGTAGTTCGAAGGGCTTCGAAATCTTTTCGGAGAGCGTCTCGTTCCGAGGTTAATTCGTCCCGTTCTTTGGTGAGGGATGCGACAGCCTTGGACTGGGCGTCATTGGAGCGGCGAAGTGCTTGGACGGCACGATCTGCGACACCGCCTCCGCGTTCTGCGGCGTCTAGATCCTGTTTGCGCTGCTCGAGGAGTTGGTCGCGCTCGGTTTTAAGCTGGGCGAGTTCGCGGAGGGTTTTGTCGTGGGAAGCGCGGAGTTCGGCGAGTTCCTTGGACAATTTCTCGAGTTCTTCAGAGGGCGGTTCTGGAGCCACAGGGGCCTTGCCTGCCTTGATTTCCTCTAGTTGGTGAATGGCTTCAGAGCGTGCTTGCTCGAGAACGACGCGCTCCTGTTTGAGCTGGTTTAGACGGCTCTGCAATTCGAGGACGTTTGCTGGCGCCACGGTGGCCGCATTCGGAGCGGATACGGCGACGGAAGCAGAACCGGTACGGGCCTCTTGGGATGCTTGAGCAGCGATGGCTGCAAGCTGTTCGTTTTTAGACTGAAGTTCATCGCGCTCGGCCAAGAGGGCTTTGATGCGCTTGCGGTAGGATTCTACGTCGTTTTCAAGTTGCGAAACGGCTCTTTGTTCCCAAGCGGAGGTGGTGGCTGAGCCCGAGGACGCTGGTTTTGAGGAGGCTGAAAGACTTCCCACAGGGGCGACAGGGAGGGACGCCTCAATTCGAGAGGCCCCCTCTGACGAGTCTGCCATCGAGCGCGCTGGTGTTGGTTCAGAGAGAGGCTTGCTGATTTCCGGGGCGGATTTTGTCACCTCGGTTTTTTGAGGGGTGACAGAAGGGCTCTCGGATTCCAGAGGCGAACGGGATGACGCTGGCGATTGGACAGTAGTGCGGGTCCGTGCTTCTTGGGGGACGGCAGTCTCAGCAGCGTGAGTTGCGGTCGCGGAGCTCTGGGAGGGTTTGGCTTCCGATTTTATTTCAGAGACGGAGGAAGGGACTGTCATCGTCTCCATCACCACGGCTTTTTCCGGGTCCCTCACGACGTGGGCTAGACCGGACACGGAAGGGAGTCTCTTGGAGGAACCTGCGGAAAGCAGTTTAACCACCTTTTGCCAAGGGAGCCGGACGGGGGTGTCGCTATTAGCAGAACTCGAATTTGTGAAAATCTCAGGAGCCTGAGCGAAAAGGAGCGACATGGGCAGAGTCGTCTCGCCGCGTGCCACGCGGTCCTCCAGATCACGTCGATCGAAAGAGAGGGGGCGCTGTGCTTCCGCTGCTGCGTCTTCCTTCAGCAGGCCACGCGGAATCCGATGCAAAAAATCTCCCAACTCCAAGGTGACTCTGGACGAGTCGGAGATGGGGGCATTTTCTAACAAGGGTCCTTCTTCGAGGTATGCTGAGCTCATGGGCGTTTAAGGCGAAGGCAAAGGCTTTTTTAGGGTAAAGCGCAAACCGCGCCAATTTCCTAATCTGCGGGATTCACTAGAGGGGTTCCAGCCGCTTTTTTCAAATAGACGGTATCCTTGCGTGGGGGGCTAGTCGACGCGGTAAGGGGTGTACTCCGGAAGGAGCCGTGCGGATAAGGAGGCGGTGATGTGCAGGCGATCCTCTATATAGTTGGATTCTAGAACCTTGGCAGACCGATGGAGGCGTGCAATTCGGTCTCCCTCAGCGGCTGGAAGGATGAGTTTGCAAATTTGAGAACCCTTAGAGACGCGCTCAGCCATGTGTTCGAGAAGCGCGTCTAAACCTTCGCCTGTGTGAACGGAAATAAAATGGGCGTTTGGGAAGTGATGTCGGAGGGGGTGCAGCGTGCTGGGATCCGAGACGAGGTCGATTTTATTGAATACAACGATCATTTCCTTCGTTTCAGCCCCTAGATCGCCCAACACCTTCATCGTGGTGTCGTAGAATTCGAGCACCGAGGGTTGGGATGCATCCAAGACGTGGATGAGAAAATCCGAAAGAACGGATTCCTCCAAGGTGGCACGGAAAGCCTCGACGAGACGATGCGGGAGGCGGCGAACGAACCCCACGGTATCGGTGAGCAGGAGGGGTTGATTATTGGGAAGGGCGACCTTTCGAGTCGTGGTGTCGAGGGTGGCGAACAATTTATCCTCCACTAGGACATTCGCGCCGGTTAAGCGCTTCAGCAAAGAAGACTTTCCTGCGTTGGTGTATCCGACAATGGCTGCATTCGGGACTGGGGCTCGCTTACGATCCTTGCGTCGAGTTGAGCGTTGGGATCGGACTTCCTCCAATTCTCTTTTCAGGCGGAGGATACTGACGCGAATTCGGCGCTTGTCCTGTTCGAGTTGGGATTCTCCTTCACCCTTGGCTCCGATTCCGCCTCCTTGGCGGACGAGATGGCCCCAAGCGCGGGTCAATCTGGGGAGTGCATATTCGAGGCGGGCCAGTTCAATTTGGAGTCGCGCTTCATGGGTTTGGGCCCGCTGGGCGAAGATGTCGAGAATGACCTCTTGTCGATCTAGGACAGCCACTCCGGTTAAGGACTCCCAGTTGCGCTGCTGGCTTGGGGTGAGCTCGTTATCAAAAATCAGGGCGTCTAATCCTTCTGACTTGATGTGGTTGGAGATCTCCTCGGCTTTTCCAGTTCCGAGAAGATAGCGGGCATGCATTTCCCGCATGGGAACGAGCAATCGGTCTACGACAGGGATCCCGAGGGTATCCACGAGTTCTTCCAATTCCAGCAGCAGGTTCTCGGCCATCGGCTTACCGGCAGGTGGTTCGTATCCGCTCACAAGCAAGGCTTTCTCCACCATCTTCCCGCGGGTGCTAATTTCAAACATACGGGAAGAATCGTTGGAACAGATGCATCTACGGGGTGGAGCTAGAGAATAAGGCCGAAAAAGCTTCCCTTCGACGTTTTGAGAGGAAACTGGGGACGGGCGAGATCGGGTTGAGAGAATCTCTCAGCCGAAAGGACTACTTTTTTGCTGGCGATGCGCCCGTTTCAAAAAGGGATTTCCACTTGCCATAACCCGTCTTTTCAAGATCGGCCACGGGAATGAACTTCAGTGAGGCGGAGTTGATGCAATAGCGCATTCCAGTCGGCTTGGGACCGTCCGGAAAGAGGTGACCGAGGTGGGCGCCGCTTTTTGAGGAGATCACCTCGATCCGAACCATGCTATGGGAGCGATCTTCCTTTTCAGTGATGGCCGTTTTGTTGAGAGGTTCGAAGAAGCTGGGCCAACCGGATCCCGAATCAAACTTGTGATTGGACGCAAATAACGGTTCGCCATCAATAATGTCGACATAGATTCCCGCGGCATGGTTATCCCAATAGGCGTTCCGAAAAGGAGGTTCTGTGGCAGCATTACAGGTGACGGCAAACTGCTCTGGGGTGAGTTTTTTGCGAAGTTCTTCGAGGTTCACAGATTTGGAAGTTGGAGGATTGGATTCTGATTTGGCAGGGGAAGTTTTCGGAGAGGGTGACTCTTTAGCGGTGTCCGTCTGCGCCATCAGGGGGAGAGGGCAAGCCGCAATCAGGGTTCCAAATATGAGAGGAAGGGAGCGGAAGGGGGTGGTTGAATTCATGGAGATGAAGAGGGGAGGGTGGATTGGGAAAAGGACGGCAACTTAGCTGATTCTAGTTTAAACGCTTCATGCGCTCAATATCCGGGGGAGGGGTTTGGCGGACTCGTTTGCGGGCAGCCTCAAAAACCCGATTTGCGACTGCGGTAAGGAAGAAAATCGGGACGGCGGCCAGAAGGATGTACTTGATGGGAGCCCGCAAAAGGAGGGCCCCGACGAAGAGGATGCTCAGCAACGAGAATAGGGCGATGCGAACAATGAGGGATCTTTCGCCCTTGGATTTGGCCTGAGAGAGGGCCTTGAAAGCCGAATGAAGGGCAAAAGCGACAGGGAAACCGACTAAAAGAAAGACGAGCACCATCGGAGGAGGCAGTGAGGGAATCATGCAACGGAGCTTGGTAAGCGTCCAGAGCGATGCGGGGCAATCTT
>CANFNA010000099.1 GCA_947448395.1 Chthoniobacteraceae bacterium | reverse complement strand
GATCTAGAGCACTCCAGACATTTGAAACAGCCAGTGCTTACTTTTTCAGCGATCCGCCCCGTGAATGCGCCATCCCTCTTGGACTAAACCCAAACCGACTTCAGCGACAATCACACCCAAGCCTGGGAGATTGAGGTTAGTTTGCCCACTCCATCTCAATTTGAGTCTTCCGATTTTCGGGAAAGCACATCCCATTTTTTCATCCGATTATAAATCCAGCCACATGCGTAAAGCAGCAGTCCAGCGGCGAGCAGCGACAAAATCCGAATGAGACTCCCAGTCTGAGTCATATCATAAAGCGCTGCCTTCAGCGAAACCGCACTAAGAATTAGCACGGCGCTCTGTCCAATGGATCGATCTTTTCTTGAGTGCGCCCAAAGCAGAATGACCCATGCATAGACGCCCCACGAAACGGACACAAAAAGGGCCCCTCCAGATGTAAACTTGAGCGACAAGCGATAGAGAGCGCAGAGCATCTCCAGATGCGCAAATCCAAGCAGCATTGAGGCTCCCGATGTTTGCTGAACGAAGCCGAAAGCCAAAATAAGAAGGGCTATAACCCCGTAAGCTCCGTTGTAGGCAATTTGCGTATTCAAACTGACTTCCAAAAGGAATGTCAGCAGGGCACCGAACGCGATCACTCCAAATCCAACGAACTGGGCAAATCTCCACGTTGGAGATCCAATGCCAAACCGGTTAGAGAAAACCATGGCAACAGCCAGCAGCAGCGCAAACAGTGGCTTCGTCGAATCAGGGATAATCTCTAGAAACACTGAATGCGCTAGGCTGAGTGCGGCGAACGCCATCACTGCCGGGCCGCTAGGGATCTCCCGTTTAAGAACGCCTTTCGCAGCGCGATAAATAGAGAGCACCAAAAGACTAAATCCCGCTGCAATCCAGGGCGCGGCGTTTGGATTAATGACATCCAGCAGGTAATAAAGGTTGCCGTAATAGGCCAGCAGCAGAAGGCACAGCGCAAAGGCCTCCTTGGCAAGAAGCGGAGCTCGGTGGAACAAGGTGAAGGAGATCGTTGCCATCACGAAGATGACAAATTGGACTCCCTGAAGGTTGAGGCACTGCCACGCCATTTCCTCACTCCTTGCAAAGTCCAAAGACAGCGCTCCTACGGAGAAGATTGCGAAATAAGAAGAGACCAAAAGAACATCTCGGCGCTTCAGCAGAAAGGAGAGGGTCGAGTACGAGAGATTCCAAATCAGCAAAAAACCGGAAAGGGACGCAAGGTCGCTCGCACCGAACCCAAGCGTAGGCACCGCGAGATAAGTTCCAGCCACGGCGACTAAAACAAAAACCGCATTCGCCATTCGCGCGTTACTGAGAATCGAAAGCGATCCCACCGCTGTCGCAAGAAAAAGCCCAGTCCTCGAATCGATGAGGTGGTGCACCTTGTAGGCGCCAAACCAGCACAGGTGAAGCATCGTCACCCCCGATCCCGAAAGCAGTGCACCGTAATTGTCAGCAAGCCTCCGAACCAGATGCGGCAAACCAAGACAGGCCACTGCAAAGAATGAAACCAAGACAACCTGCCGCTTAGGTGTCAGCCAACCAGACTCCACGGTCAGTTTCAAAAAGAACGCCGCCGCCAAGACCAGAAAGCAAATTCCCACGATTCCAAAAACCGTCCCGCCATCTGTGTTATTTCCGGCTTTCTCGGAGCAAGCATCCTGCATTGCTAACGGCTCTTTCAAGGGCTTCTGCGAATTCTCAGGGAGCTTCGGAGGAGTACATGCCTGATCTGGTAAATCGGCTCGCCCCACTTCGCACGTCTGCGCCGCGATTTTGGATTCCAAGTCACAGACGCGCCGCTGCAAGTCTGCCAGAATGTTTTGAAGATTTTCCATAATCAGAAGAGCATCTCTCAGGTCACACAGGTTGACTGCACATCGGATGCTTTGCGTTCACACATTGAGTTTAGCCTGTACGGTGAAATCCCTCGAATCAAACGATGAAAGCCATGATTCGCGAATCACTTCAGTCGGGTCGGAGCACGTTGCTCCACAACCTCATGTCATTTAGCATCTGCTCTCAACCACCCCATGACACCACGCCTTTCATCGACGATCATCGCCTCACTTGTCCTCGGATTAGTGATGGTCACAACCAGCCTCCCCGCCACGTCCAACCCGGCGATCATTCATTCAGAATTCATTTTCGAAAACAGCCCAACATTGAGCTGCCACGCCACAACAATTACCGAGTGCCGCGACGGAAGCCTACTCGCGGCTTGGTTTGGCGGAACCGCAGAGGGAAAGCCGGATGTCGGCATCTGGAGCTCCCATTATACTAATAGTGCTTGGAGTTCTCCAAGCGAGCTTGCCAACGGCATCCAGACCGATGGAACCCGTCATCCATGCTGGAATCCGGTACTCTTCCAACCTCGCGAAGGCCCCCTTTTGCTTTTTTATAAAGTGGGCCCTTCCCCTTCCAGTTGGTGGGGACTTCTACGAACAAGCGCTGACAGCGGCTCCGACTGGAGTGAGGCAAAAACAATCCCCTCCCCTTTTCAAGGCCCTATCAAAAACAAACCAGTTCAACTATCCGATGGAGTCATTCTGAGCGGGAGTAGCTTGGAGGGGATCAATTCGGCGCCGTCCTGGCAAATTCACTTCGAACGCTCCATGGATAACGGGAAGTCCTGGGAGTTCGTGAAAGTTACTCAACCCGAGACAAGTCCTGCATCAATTCAACCCAGCATTCTCCTTCTCGGCGGCGACCGTCTCCTATCTTTGGGAAGAACCCGCTCAGGAAAACTCTTCTCCACAACCTCGGAAGACTCCGGCCTCTCTTGGTCTCCGCTAACGCTCATTGATTTGCCAAATCCAAACTCCGGAACCGATGCCGTTACCCTCAAAGACGGAACCCATCTCCTCGTTTATAATCATACATCCAAGGGACGCAGCCCTCTTAACCTTGCCATGAGCAAGGACGGAAAAACATGGGCCGCCGCACTCGTTCTTGAAGACGAACCAAAGGCTGAATTTAGCTATCCAGCAATCATTCAAACCAGCGATGGCTTGGTTCACGTGACCTATACGTGGAAGAGAAAACTCGTAAAGCACGTGATATTAGATCCAACGAAACTCGAGCCGCGTGCAATCGTCGACGGCAACTGGCCAATAGCCCGATAACCGAAAAACGAGCAACGACAAACACCCTCGATATCCATAACTCCCCGAGTTGCAACATGACTAAAAGACTTCTCAAAATGCTGCACTGCCTAGGCCTCGGAGTTTTTGCCATCGCAACCAACCTCTGCGCGGATTTCGACCAACGCGCCTGCTTGATCTTTAGTGACGGAGTTCGAATGGCCGCCGATCTGTATTCGCCAAAGGAAATCCAACCGACTCAGAAACTGCCAGGAATTGTCCTTTGCAATGGGACGGGAGGCACCAAGGCGAAACTCCTTCAGCGCGTCGCCGCTTCTTTCGTCAATGCCGGTTTTATTGTGCTCGCCTTTGATTACCGAGGCTGGGGAGAAAGCGATAGCAAGTTGATCACTCTCGAACCTCAGCCAAGACCAAATGTTGAAGGCAACATTCAAGCGACTACGCGCGCATTACGATGGCAGATGAATTACACCGATCAAACCGAAGACATCCGCGCAGCATTAGCCTTTCTAGCAGGTGAACCACAGGTCGATCCCAATAAGATCGGTCTTTGGGGCACTAGCTACGGCGGCGGCCTAGTTCTATGGGTTGCGGGCAACGATCCTCGAGTGAAGTTCACCATTGCCCAAGTTCCAGGCATGCAAGTCCGGTCTACCGCTGCCGAATCCGCCGCCTTAAAACTTGCGACCAAGCAAGCCCGAGGTGAAACCGAATCCGTTCCTTTTGAAACTGGCAAACTCAGTGGGAAACTCGCCTCCTATGACATGATGCGCGTGAATCCCGCGCGCACACTTGGATTCTCGCCCCTTGAGGCTGCAGAGAAAATCCGTACGCCAGTCCTCATCATCGATGCGGAGAAAGAAGAACTCATGGACATCCGAAAAAACGGGGCCCGCGCGGCAGAATTGATCAAGGGACACGGCACCCCAGTCGATTACCATGTGATCTCAAACATCACCCACTACGGCGTCTACAAAGAGAAATTCCGCGAGGTGATGGATCTGGAGGTGTCTTGGCTCAAGGACTTGAACCTCGCCAAACAGGTTGGCTCAGCCTCTGAAGCACATGGGCGCGAATCCATGCCGATCACGCCATGAGCCCAATCAACGTCAAAGGCGCCGAGGGAAATACGGCCGCGCATTCCTCAGGGCTCAGCCCGTGGCAACTGCTGAGGACCTCTGCAAATACATCGCGAAAGTCTACCTTCGGCAGAATGCCTCCAGGACCCAAAATCGTGCTCTCGTCGACGGCTTCTATCGGCCACCCCCCTATGATACGCCCTCCGCGGACTCTGTCCCCCAAAGCCGTGAATGCGAATCCGCGGCCGTGATCCGTTCCCAAGGATGCATTTTCGTAAATGCGCCGTCCAAATTCCGTCGTAATGATAACAGTGTATCGCGCACGGTAACTCTTCAGGTCCCTCTCGAGTGCAGACAGTCCTGTCGCCAGCGTTTTGATTCGCTCAGAGTGCAAACCAGACGCTGATCCTTGGAAAAAATGCGTATCCCAACCACCCAAATCAACGCATGCCGCCTCGAGTCCCACACGCGCCTTGATGAGTCTGGCAACCTCGCTCAACCCCGCGGAAAAATCGTCCTTCCCGTACAAAGCCCCGTTCTCGGGAGTGTATGGATGCTCCTGCAACTCTGAGACCCGCTGGAATAGAGAAAGCGTTTCTCGTCCATGCTCACCGAGCAGAGTCGAGTCTGCTCCGTACAGCGAACCGAGCACTGATTTGAGGACAGAGGCATCCCCTATGGGCGCTTTGAGCGCTATGTCAGCGATGCGTTCAATAACGCTAACAGACGGAGCGCCTCTTAGAGATTCCGGCAAAGCGGTTCCAATCGCGACAGCCGATAGTGGAGATCGCACACGTTTTTTCACGCGTAAAAAACGCCCCAACCAACCACCCCCGGCCTGTTCACCATCAGCCGCATCACCGTGTTCCATTTGGTCCTGACATTCAAAATGCGAGCCACTCGTGTTATCCATTCCAACCGCTTGAACGGCCCCAAGACGTCCTTCTTTGAAAGCTTCCTCAAGCGGCCGCATCGAAGGATGAAGAGCGTACAAATCCGTCAAACGAATCGCCGCATCCCTTGCATTTCCAGGGCGCGGAATCGCAAGATTCGGCCGTTGTCGATAATAGGCGTCATCCGCATAAGGAACCCACACGTTAAGGGTATCAGCACCGCCTCTTAAAAAAATGCAGATCAGCGTATGGGTTTGATCCCCATCGCTGCCCTCTCCGGATGCAAAGCGCAGGCGCGATATTGAAGAATCGGAAGAAGAACCAGCCATGTTCAGCACCTTTGAAAAGCTGGGCTCGATAAAATCAGTCCAATCATTGCCGCCACGCCTTCCGGTGAACCTGCGGATTGCTTGCCAAAATCACTCCGCAACGTTTCGAAAGCTCCAACCTCCTCGTTGCTAGGTCGCCGCCCAATAAAATGGGCAAACCATGAACTCGGATCGAGTGAACCAACCTTGCCGCCCAGGGCACGGAACAATGGCTTGTAATCGAAATGGACTCCGGGTTGTCGGTTGCTGGATAGCGCGAGTGCAAAGTTCCATCTCCACAAAAGCGTGCCCATCCAAGGCAACTCTGTCTCAGGATAGCCATCTGGGGTCGGATATTGAAACAATCCATGCCCCATACGATGGAGCGGTTCGAGGATGCCCGCGTCCGCATGGGTATCCGCTGCGGTCGCTCTCAGCGCAGACACCATGAATTTGAAGGGGCGCTTTAAAAGTTGGCCCTGACTGGTCGCAAAAGCTTCGGATTTCAGTATCACGCGTAGGAGACTTTTAATGTCGCCTTCCGTGCGAATAAACGTCTCTGCGGTTTGTTCGACCAAATCTGGCGGCGGGCTGAGACTCACAAAATGGCGGCACAGCTTGGTTGCGATAAAGTGAGCCGTGCTTGGATGCGTGCAAACAATCCTCACCAAGGCATCCACATCCCCAGCACCGCCGCCCGCCGGAATTGCTTGTCCCAGCACTATCTTAGAACCGTCGTCATGCCAATCGGGACGAAAAAACGCGTCGTTTTGGTTAAGCGCAAAAGTGCGTCTGGCGTCAAATGTCCATCCGCTCAGACAGCGCGCCGCCTCAATGACATCCTGCTGCGTATAGCCGTTGTGAACCCCCATTGTGTGGAGCTCAAGGAGTTCTCGGGCGTAGTTCTCATTCGGCCGATCATTTGTATTTTTTCGGACCTTATTGGACTTGCCGTCCAAATAAACCAACATTGCAGGAGAGGTTGCTGAGGCTCGGATGAGCATCTGAAAGTTACCCAAGGCATGTTTCCGAATGACCTGCCTGTCGTCACTGGGCTTGAGGTAAACACAGTCTCCTTTTTCAAGATCGATATTTAAGTGATCGCTCCAAAACTCGACCATCGACTCAAAGAGCTGTCTGCGACTGTAAACGGCACGAAGCAGAGCATGCCGCGTTAATTCCGCCCGCAACACAGTCTTTCGGAATTCATAAGCGTCCCCTGCAGGAAAGGAGAGAGACTCGAAACGTTCAGCTCTCACATCACACGCGGTATCTCGGAGAGTTTGCGGGTGGAGTTGTTCCTCCAACCAAGCATCCCGTCCGATTGATCGAAGATATCGCAAATCGCCTGGGCGCGCCCCAAACCCAGCGCGGGAGAGCAGATGAAAATCGCGATCAATCGATTCACCTGCTGACGGCTCAATCACTTCTGGGACCGCTTCACCAAGTAAATGACCAGCTTCGGAGACCATTCGCTCGCACCCCGAAAGAATCGCAACCACCCCTGACAGGGCGGAGGACTTGAGCAGCGAACGCCTCGTAATTTTCATTCAGCAAAAGAGTCTGAAGCGACGCCCGCTTTGGACTTGGTGAACAAAGACCGCAGGCTGAGACCCCAGCCCAGAACCCCGAGCAGGGGCAGGATAAAGATCCACCCAACCAATGGAAGCAAAGCAGCACCCACCAGCAGTAAGCCTCCTCTAAGGGTCTGCTCCCAAGGCCGCGCCTCACTCAACTGCGGCCATACCTCGCGACCGACGAAAATCGCTAGTCCATCGGCCGATGCAAAACCCCAAAGCATCAACGCCCCCACGGGCAAAACCGCCACGATCCCTCCTTTGCCCATTTTACTCAAAATCGCGATTGTGACGAAAAGGGGGATCAATCCGATAAGGAACGCTTTTCCAAGTCCCAAAGCCGCTATTTCAGCACGTTTTGCGGAAGCTTTAGGCCAGAGCGCAAGACCAATCAGCCACAGACAAGGAAGAGCAACCACGAAACCAAGGGCAATGGCAACCCACATGAAAATAGTCGAAATGAGCATTGGGAAGAAAAGGGGGGGAAACAAACCACTAACCAAACGCACCTTCAGCAGGCACTAACAACCACTCACAAACGTATGGCAGTCTCGGATCGTAAAACAAGCCTAGCCAAAGGCATAGAGATCCGCGAATGGACTCATTCGCAAATCCCCCCTTCGAGCCAATGTTGCGCTGGGCTCGTCTCAGCCCTCTTTTATTCAAACCTCACTTCACCACAGGAACACCCGTGCTGTGAAATGTCGCCTCTTTGGGCAAAACGACTCGCTCGCAAAAGTCTCCAAAACCCTCGCCACTTTCGCGTTCGACCGCATATCGCTTAATCACCGGCGCCAGTAACTTCACAGCATCATCCACGGTCACGCTGGGAGCCATCAATCGGTTCAGGCGAGTTCCATTGTACTTGGCACCAATGTAGAGCGCATACTTGTTCGGAGCACGGCCAACGAATCCAATCTCCGCGAGGTAAGGCCGCGCGCAACCATTGGGACAACCCGTGACACGCAAACTAATGGCGTCCTCACGCAATCCTGCCTCGTCAAGAACCTCTTCAAACTTTTCCAAAATATCCGGAAGAGCCCGCTCACTTTCAGCAAGGGCCAACCCGCAAGTCGGCAAAGCGACGCAAGAAAGGGAATTCAGACGCAGACCAGAACGCTTGTTCTCAGCCGCCAAGCCATGCCGCTCCAAAATCGCCTCAATCATCGGCTTTTGCGCTTCTGTAACTCCGGAGATCGTCAGATTTTGAGAAGGCGTCAGACGAAAATCTCCCGTGTGAACTTCAGCCACCTCTCGGAGAGCCGTCTTCATGGGCCATCCCGGAAGATCCTTGATACGGCCGCTCAAGATATGCAGACCATAAAACCAAGTGCCATCCGCGCATTTGTGCCATCCGTGAAGATCTTGAATAGTCGTGAAGTGCACCTCGCGAGCCGGCCCAAATTGGACACCGGAACGACGTTCTACCTCTGCCTTGAACCATTCAATTCCACGATCCTCAATGGTGTACTTCAATCGAGCATGCTTCCGATTGGTTCGGTCACCGTAATCGCGCTGCGTCATTAATATCGCCTCTCCGATGGCGTTAACTTGATCCTTCGCGATAAAACCTAATACGTCTGCCAAACGAGGGAATGTCTCCGCGTTTCCGTGACTCATTCCTAAACCGCCGCCGACGGTCACATTGTACCCCACCAAGGCGCCATCTTGGACAATAGCAATATAACCAAGGTCCTGAGAAAAAATATCGACGTCATTGGACGGCGGCAAAACGAACCCTGTCTTGAACTTCCGCGGAAGGTAAGTTGGGCCGTACATCGTCTCAATCTCTGGCTCCCCGCCAGCCACCATCTTTTCATCAAGCCAGATCTCGTGGTAAGCCCGAGTTTTAGGAAGCGAGTAGTCGCTCCATGATTTTGCATGTTCGTAGACCTCCTGAAGAACAGCACTCCGCTCCGGGTTCGGGGGCGCCATCACATTGCGATTCACATCGCCGCAGGCGGCAATTGAATCCAACAAAACCTTGTGCATCCGTTGAACCAATGGCTTCACATTGCCCTTTAAAATCCCATGAAATTGAAACGTCTGGCGAGTCGTCAAACGGAGTGAAGGAGAGGCCACCTCTCCCGCTAACTGATCCAAAACCAACCACTGCTGAGGAGTCGCCTTCCCAGCAGGAAGGCGCACACGGAGCATAAAAGAAAAAGCCTTCTCCTTCCCCTCTTTTTTGAGCGCGTTTCGCAAATCCCGATCATCCTGCAAATACAGACCGTGGAACTTCGTGAGCTGTCCGTTGTCATCTGAAATCGCTCCCGTCGAAGTATCGAGAAGCTCTTGGGCAATCGTGCCACGCAACAGATGGGATTCCCCTTTGATGGTCTCATTGGCACTCAAAGGCTTCGCGGATGGATTTTCTGAACTCATGTGAAAAGGATTCTCAGGGATAACTTCCAACAGATCGCATCTGTCTCGTTTGACAATCGCGTTTAGCCAAAGTGTCCGCACCAAGCGTCCACCCCAGATACCGCCACTGCCAAGTCGGCTACTATAACCTACCCAGACGGGGACTTGGCCAGCGATTCCGCGCTTGGAGCCCTCCCTTTTCAGGGAGGCACCCATTTAAACATCAACCTTCTTTCTTAGTGACACTTATATCCCTCATAAAGCCCAGCCAAAGCACCCTTGCCTCCGGTTTAAGGTTGAGCCACGCCGTTCCTCACGGCTCTATTGACATCCCTTCGAAGTGTTTCGGAGGACACATCGCTTAACCTCTGCTTCACTCTTCCCCATGCTTTCCGCTGGAATCGTCGGCCTCCCCAATGTGGGAAAATCCACTCTGTTTAATGCAGTCACGCGCACACGCAAGGCGCAGGCCGCAAATTATCCATTCTGCACCATCGATCCCAACAATGGGATCGTGACCGTTCCGGACCCCCGGCTGGAAGTCCTCTCAAAGCTCTCGGGTTCCAAAAAGCTCGTCCCAGCCGCTATCGAGTTTGTGGATATCGCCGGTTTGGTGAAGGGTGCCAGTGCCGGCGAAGGACTCGGAAACCAGTTTCTGAGCCATATCCGCGAAGTTCACGCTATTGTCCAAGTCGTTCGCTGCTTTGAAGATGACGACATCCATCATGTCAGCGGTTCAGTTGATCCGGTGCGTGACATTGAAGTAATCAATACGGAGTTGGTTCTCGCAGATATCGCCGCGCTGACCAAGCGTGCCGAAAGACTACAAAAACTTGTGCGCACCGGCGATAAAGTGGCTAAGGCTGAAGCCTCTCTAATCGAAAAACTGCTCCCCCATCTAAACGACGGAAAGCCCGCGATCACGGCCGAGCTGAGTGCGGAGGAAACTCGGATCTGCAAAGAGTTTTTCCTGCTAACCTCAAAGCCCACGATTTTTGCGTGCAACGTAGCCGAAAGCGATCTGGCGGCCGTTTCCTCACTCATGAACGGAGGCGTCCCCGCACCCGATATCGCATCACTTCCAGCCGCTATTCACGTTCAGGCCGTTCAGAAGTACGCCGCGGCACACTTCGCAACCCAAGCGGTCGTCATCAGTGCCCAAATCGAGAGTGAACTCGTCGACCTTCCACCAGAAGAGGCAAACGAGTATCTCCAAGGTCTCGGAGTCCAAAGCAGTGGCGTTGGCTCGCTGATCCGCAGCGTCTACTACCTGCTCGGCTTACGCACCTACCTGACCACTGGAGAGCAGGAGACACGCGCATGGACGATCCATGCCGGCGATAAGGCTCCCCAAGCCGCAGGTGTTATTCATTCGGATTTCGAGCGGGGATTCATTGCCGCAGAAACCATTGCCTACGAAGACCTCGTGACCCTTGGGTCTTACGCGAAAGCCAGAGAAGCCGGAAAACTACGGATTGAGGGTAAAGAATACATCGTCCAGGACGGAGACGTCTTGGATTTTCGATTCAACGTTTAGTTCCTCATCCTGCACGGGATCTCCAGAACCGCTCGCCTTTCTCGGAAGGCAAGCGGTTCCTGTTTGCACTCCAAAAACGCTGAGCCATGCTTCCGTGCGATGCACGCTCGTAGCCTCCCGCTTCTTTTCTCGTTTTTCTTCCTCTGGTTCGCCTCGGCTCAGGCTGCCGACAGG
>CANFNA010000098.1 GCA_947448395.1 Chthoniobacteraceae bacterium | reverse complement strand
CCATCGCAGCGCGCAATCTCCTGCGTCTGGCTGAACTCACTGGGGACGAAACCTTCCGTCAAAAAGCAGAGAAAACCTTCAGCGCCTTCGCCCAGTCCATCCGAGAACGCCCTGGCGCCATCCCTCAACTCCTCACCGCTCTCGATCAATCCCTCTCTGCACCCCAACAAATCGTCATCGCCGGGGATCCAGAATCCGCCGACACCCGAGAACTCCTGCGCACCGTCCACCAGACGTTCCTGCCGCATCGCGTCCTGTTCCTCGCGCCAAACCAACCTTCCAATGCAATCCCTCCCGCTTTGCAAAAACGCTTCTCCGAGATCGAAGGGATGCGTCCGGTGAATGGGAAAGCCGCCGCTTACCTCTGCGAGAACTTCACCTGCAAAGCCCCAATCACGGACCCTAAAGAACTCAAGGAGTTGCTCAAAACCCGCTAATCTAACGCCCGCTAAAAACCTGCCGCGCTCGGAGCCGATTGCACACCCAATCGGCTCTCACGGAGTTCCCAGGCAGAACAGATGCTGCTCCGTGCGAATAAACAGACGCCCCCCAGAAACCGCAGGCGTCGAATGGCAGAGTTCCCCCAACTCATACCGGTGTAACACCTCAAACGTCTCCTTAGCCGACACCACCGCAATTTCCCCAGAGGTCGATACTCCAAACAACCTCCCGTCCACCCACACCGGCGACCCAAAATAATTTCCGCCCACCCGTTCCTGAAAACGAATGTCCCCCGTCGGCGTGTGCAAACACGTCAACATTCCCCCATCGCTCCAAAACCACCCCAACTCCCCTTGCACAATCCCCGTCGGAACATACGGCGCGGACTTCTTCATCTGATACGCCAGCGTCGGCGCCTTTTTACCATCCGCACTCCCCGCTCGGATCGCCGTGAGGAAGTTCCCGCCTCCTCCGCTGCCGCAGGATCCAAAAATCATCTGCCCAGCCACCAAAGGTGAACTCACGCTCCGCTTGTCAAACGCCTGCTCATATTCCCAGACCACCCTCCCATCCTTGGGTTGAACCGCGTAGATGCCGTGCGCCTGACTGTTGAATATCAGCAACCTTCCCTTCTCCTCCGTCTCGTAAATGCAGGGCGTCGAATACGCCACGACCTTGTTCGTCCGTGGCGTGCGCCAAACCGTTTCCCCAGTCTTCGCATTCACAGCAATGATGAAACTGTCTCCGCTTCGAGTACTCCCAGAAACCGCTTTTTGATCATCCTGTTCCCCTCCCAAAATCACCATTCCATCCTCCACAATCGGTGAAGTGCCGCAGGCATGTTGACTCACAAAAGGGCCAAAATCCCTTTGCCAAAGGGTCTTCCCATGATGATCAAAAGCGGTCATCCAGTAGTGCTCTGGCTCGTTCCAAACCGCAAACAACGCATCCGCCGTCACCACCGGCGTGGCTGCCGCGAAACTGTTGAACTTATGCTTCGTAAAAGGGTTCAGTGGAAAATCGCGCTTCCATTGCACACTCCCATCCGTGGTCTTCAGACACAGTACCGAAATCCCACCAGCGCTCTCGCCTGAGGTTGTCACGAAGACACGATCACCCCAAATCACCGGTGACGAATGCCCGCCTCCGGGTAACGGCGATTTCCAAAGAACATTCGCCGCTGAAAGTGCCGTTGGAATGGATTTTGTGTCGCTGATACCCGTTCCGTTCGGACCCCGAAATCGAGTCCACTCTTGCGCCTGCACCAACTCGCTCAAAAACAGGATCACACTCAATACGGAGAGAACAGAGAGGGGGGATTTCACACTTCCCGTCCTACATGAGCTCCGTTTGGCCGCAATCTCACACTTCCAAAGCCCACCAGCCTGAGATGGAATTTTGCAATTCACCTCTCATACTCCTAAGCCTCCCATGCAAACACGCCCTCTCACTCTGGCGAGCCTCCTTCTTCTGTCCTCAGTCGCATTCTCCGAGGAGTCGCCGATCCAAATCCTCCTCAGTGTTGGCGCCGAAGGCCTCAACAACGACCGCGCAACCGCAGCAGTCGCAGCCCTCTCCAAAGCCCCAGTCGCAGAACTTTCAAACCTTTTCGCCGCACTCAATCAGGCAACCGATCTTTCCGCCAACTATCTCCGCGCGGCCATCGATTCTATCGTCGAGAGAGCAATCGCGTCCAAAGTCCCACTCCCCAATTCAGAACTCCGCGCCTTTCTGGTGGACACTCAGAATCACCCCAAAGCCCGTCGGCTCGCATACGAAATCCTCCAAAAAGTCGCATCGAAAGAAACCGCGGAACTGCTTCCCACCTTCGTGAACGATCCCAGCTCAGAACTTCGCTACGATGCGGTGGCGCAGCTCATTCAATCGGCTGAAAAACAAAAACTCGCTGGAGATAAGCCAGCCGCTCTGGCCGCTTTTAAGAACGCTTTAAACGTCGCAAGACAAGATGGACAGATCGCAAAAATCGCCTGGGAAATCAGAGATTTAGGAGAAGAAGTCGACCTCCCAAAACACTTCGGATTCCTCACCCACTGGAAGGTCATCGGCCCTTTCCACAACGATGCACTCGCAGGATTTGAAACCGCATTCCCACCCGAAACAGAATGGAAGCCTGATGCCGAATACGAAGGGAAAACAGGCAGGGTAAAATGGCAGGATCTCGCCACTGGCGAGGAATACGGAAAGGTCGATCTTAACCCAGTGCTCGGAGAGCTCAAAGAGGTGACCGGCTACGCCCACAACGATTTCAACAGCCCAATCGAGGGTCCCGCAGAAATCCGGCTCGGCTGCAAAAATGGATGGAAGATCTGGTTTAACGGAAAGCTCCTCTTCGGCCGCGATGAATATCACCGCGGTGCCCGCATCGATCAGTATCGCCTGCCCGTCACCCTCCAAAAGGGCGCAAACAAGCTACTCGTGAAAGTCTGCCAAAACGCCGATGTCAAAGACTGGACCCGCGAATGGGAGTTTCAGCTGCGCATTTGCGACGCCTCCGGCACCGCCATTCTCGCCGTCAATCGTCCTCCAACCCCCAAGGCAGAACCAAAAACGGCCCCAGCGAAATCGCAAAAAAAAGATCGGAAACCCTAGCCGCCACTCCACACCCACATTTTGCTTCTTTGACCTCTCTGCCCAACTCCCCATGAAGGCTCGCATTTTCCTCTCCTGCCTGATCCTCGGCCTCACCCAAGCATCCCATCACGCCGCAGACTGGCTCCAATTCCGCGGCCCCGGTGGATCCTCCGTCTCCCAAGACTCCGCAATCCCCACTATCCTTTCAGAATCCCTCATCGCTTGGAAAAAGCCCCTGCCCGGACGTGGAATTTCCTCGCCCCTCGCCATCGGAGACCGTCTCTACCTCACCGCCTCCAGCGGCCCAGATCAGGATCGACTCCACATCTTTTGCCTCCGTGCCTCCGACGGCTCGACTATCTGGGAACGTCAGTTCTGGGCCACCGGCCGGACCATGACTCACGCCAAGATTTGTGTCGCCACCTGCACGCCCTGCAGTGACGGAAAGTTTCTCTACGCAGCCTTCTCCTCAAACGATGTCGTCTGCCTCGACCTCAACGGCACGCTCGTCTGGATGCGCGGCCTGACACGTGATTATCCCAACGCCAGTAACAGCCTCGGCATGGCCTCCTCTCCCGTGGTCGTCGAAAACACGCTCGTTCTTTCCGTTGAAAATGACAGCGAGTCATTCGCCATCGGCCTCGACACCGCACAAGGACTCAACCGGTGGAAAATCCAACGCCCGAAAGTCTCCAATTGGACTTCCCCCGTCGTCCTGCAGCGGCAACCAGGCGAGGCCTCACTCATTGCGCTCATGTCCGGATCGGGAATCAGCTTTGTAGAGGCCAGTTCTGGGGTCGAAAAAGCCCACTTCGATGGAGGCGGTTCCACGGTATCCTCGGTCACGCTCGCAAATGGAATGCTCTATGTTCCCACCAAAGGAACTACCGCATTGAAGCTGCCCGCAGAAGCTTCCGAAAAGGCTCCGGAAGTCCTCTGGCAAAACGGTCAAATGATTAATTCTACGGTCAGCCCAGTCGTCGTCCGCGACCGAGTATACACGCTAAACAACGCAGGCATTCTCAAGTGTTCCTCCGCGAAAGACGGCGAGAAAATCTGGCAACTGCGCACCACCGGACCTTACAGCGCCACTCCAGTTGCGGCGGGCGAGTTCTTGTATCTCATCAACGAAAAAGGACTTCTCCAAGTGGTCGACACAAAAACCCCTGAAGGAGCCATAACCTCGACACTCGATCTACAGGACACGTTCATCGGAACCCCTTCACTTGCGGATCAGGCCCTTTATCTCCGAAGCGACAAATTCCTCTACCGCATCTCTGAGAAGTAGGAACTCTCAGCGAGCAGCACCTTCGCAGATTGCTTTCGCCCGTCTACGGCTTTGCACCGACCTCTCTCCGAGTGCGCATAAACAAAGCGGCGGCCGACACCGATAGCAACGCGACAACGCCCAATCCAACTTCTTTCGGTGCAGTAAAAACCTGGTCAAGCAACCAATCCATTCCCTTGGATTTTCCCAGCCCATCTCCTCGGTTAGTCTCCCAAGGAGTTCCCTCGCGAACCATCAACCCCTCGAGCGATTGGTCAAACTCGTCCACGCTCTGCGTCGGCGGTCTTCCCTCTCGGACCGCCCGCAACCACTCCCATGCCAAAGCAGGATGGAACATCCCCATTTTTTCGACGCGGCTCTGATCCTGCGGATCCAAAAAACTCCCAAGAAGATTGGGGGCGCTCTCGGATAAACGCACCGGATGCCATGGCGCCTCCGGATTGCGCAAAAGATCCGCGATCAGCACGCCCTGGATCATCTCTTCGAGTTGCACTAGTTCACCCTTATCGCTGCCGCCATCCCAGTCTTCTCCCAAATACTCCGTAGCGAACTGAACTTGGTTTCCACGAAACGAAACGTAATTCACCCCCCACCGCTCCTCCTCCTCCGCAGTGAACCGGTCATGCCAAGGCTGCCCCAATTCGAAAACGCCTTTGTTTTTCCTCAGATAAATCCCAAAGCGCCCGTCCACACTCAAAGTCGGTTCCCTCACCACTCCGTCCACTTTCTCCAAGCGCCCAAGCACAAACGGCTCATACCCGCCCTCGCGCCTCGCGTGGTACACCCTCCAAACCGGTGAACCTCTGTACATCCCAGAGCTCGTCGTCACAAACATCTCCGGCAATCCGTCCCCAGTGATGTCCAAATCTACCCGCAAGACATAACCCCCACGCGCAAACTCCCACTCATCCGTCTCGATTGTCTCAGCCTCCGGTAGGGAGGCTTCTATCTCCGTAAGAATCTCATTCGGAACTCGCGCCGCCTCACAAACCCCCTCCCAAATCATCATCGCGGATGCCATGACCCATATCCCGATCTTCATCCACCCCAGCCTCACTCGTTTTCTTAATCTTGATTCCATAGTTCGTTAACGTCCTGCAAATCCACCACCACTCGAACCGTCTAACTCCACCTCTTGGCACACACGGTCCACATAATTGAAGCCCCTATAAATTCGTAGCTTGGTTTTGTCCGCCAGTTCCTTCACCTCCACAAATCCATTGAACCGACAAAGACACCAAAGGTTCCGTTTCGCACTCCGATAACAAAACTCAGCCATTTCCGCTTCTGACACTGCGAACCCCTGAACAAAACCGGACCCGTCGTCTCCCATGTCAATTTTATCCACTGGGTTGGGGCGCGAAACCCCGTTGTAACGCTTCATCGTAACGGCATCCAAAATCGTATGCCCCGTGTTCTCCGCAAATATAACCCCGCGCACATTCAACGTTGGAATCGCAGCCGAACCCGCGGTCTGGCGGTGATTACGCATACTATTTTCCGACAACCTCCACTTCCCTCGCAAAATCTCAGCGCCCGCTTTGACGTTCTCTTTCCAATTCCAAATCTGGCGCCTCGGAATACTCGCCTGCTCCGACTGCATATTTCCTGTAACCTGAAAAATTCCATACCCACCCGGCTTGTCCGCGCCATCGTTATTCCACGTCGGATAACAGCAATCCGCTCGTTTCGGATTTGAGCGAAACTGATTGTAAAAAAAGGGACTCGAACTCCCAGGCTCTGCGTATCGGTACTCAGCCGTCTCTCCCTTCGCGATCGCATACGCATACCATAACCGCCCTTCGGCCCCCGACGCATCCTTGCCAAACCACGGAACGTTCTCCTCATCGTAATATCCGCGTCCCTCCATCCATGCCTTCGCCATCGCATTAGCCGGATTCGTCCCGCCAATTCGGAACCGTGCCACCACCCGCTCCATGCCACGCCAACGTCCTTCTCTCGCCGCCTCCTCCGAATACTCGTTCTTCGGACACCAGTATAATGTCGCCTCACCGCCAAACATCCCCCGCGCCCGAATCTCATTCTTCCACTCCGGCGTTTCAAAGATCCTCCACTCCTCACACGCAGGCATCCAATCCGTATAACCCGGTACATTCCCACGCCAAACAGACTCTAAGCGACTCCCTGTAGTAGGTCGCCGTGACTTTGGTAGCGCCACATCAAACGGAAACACATCCCCATTGGGACGACCTGGAATGTCCACTATGTCCTCGGGTTGCGTCCGTGGATGCAAGATTCCAGGGCTATCAACCGAACGTTCGCCTCTGCCATTCCCACGGTCATAGCGAACGCGCAATCTCCAACATCCCATCACTTCCGGAGGCGCTTCCCGCACACACGCAGTTAAATGCGGCATCGCGGGGTCATTATACACCTCCCGCTCCGTTCCCATAACGGCATCCCCAGACAGAGACATCCACGCCATCGCCTGCCGCGGATACGGAAGACCATAGTATGCCTTTAATCGCTTCTCGAACGAGGCCTTCAACTCACCCTCCTTTTCCAAGGACTTCGGGCCATATTCCAAAATCCCGCGTTTCGTGCTAAGCACCAACTCATCGTCACTGCGCATCGGCGACTCAAACTCATCTCGAACAACTACCGGGCACCAAAGCACTTCCAAGTTCGACCCCCCGATTGAAATACTCCCCTTTCGGTGCATCAAACCTCGACTACCCACCTCAAAAGTCGGATCCATCCCATCAATGTGGTGCACCGAGAAATACACATCCGACCTCGCGGCCGATCGCTCAAAGGAAATATAATGACAGTTTGCTGTGGGTGGTCGGTAGTTTCGGAGCACTTCACTCCCCTCATCTGCCCTTCCTATCGAGATCAACGGCTTCTTGTTGATATCACCACTTTCGCCACCGCTCCCTCCCACCGCTCGCATCCGAATCACGCTGCCATAGGGAATCGGACGAGACACCACGTTCTGTGGAACCCCTCCATTTTCAAGAAAAACACCATCCAGATCCTCCGCAGTCACCGCACCTTGGAGATCCTTGTACTCCAATTGGAGGCGAGTGGTGCTTCGATCGCAGATATGCCTCACCGCTGCTCCAAACGAAAAGGGGAACCGAAAACATCCCTCCGGGGTTTTGGCATCCACCACGCCCCCATCATAGCTACTCCCCGATGCAGAGCTGATCCGCTTGCTGGGAACCTTCCCACGGGAAGTTCCAAACGCTGCAGCCGCAATCGACTTATCCGTGCCCTGCGCCGGCGGTTTCACGGTTCGCTCACCGAGAATCAAAATCTCCTTCTCAACCAAGGCTGAAGCAGAACTTACCGGACCATCCTGCGCATCGGATTTTGAATTCACGCCGACAATTGCCTCATTGCTCTGAGCCGGAATTCGCAATCGCAAACGATAAAGAACACCTGCCTCAAGAGTTTCCTCCGGCGAAATAGTGAGACGCTGGGTCAATGGATTCACAGATACTAAAACCGCAACCGGCACCTCCGGATCCCGCACAGGAACCAACGTAGCCTCGACCCGCTCCAGCATTTGCCCGTCCACGCCCTTTCCGCCGCGCACGACCATTGATCCATTAAGAACCATCACTCGAAGCGGGACATCCAATAGCGGCTCCGATTCCCAAAACAACTCCTCGCCCTCCACACATCGGACCGACGCGGTTCGGAATCCGTACTCCGAAAGTTGTTCGCTAACCTGCCCGCTTAAACTCCGTAATTCGCGTAGCCCCTGCAATCGATAGCGCGTGTTGAAGGCCAGATCCCTATCCGGAATTACCCAAAGGCTATTGGTAAAATAATCAAACTCGGCACGGCAGTTCACATTCTCCACAGCCGACTCCAGCCAAATACTCGCTGTCTCAAAACAACTCGGATCGAGCGCTTCATTAAACTGCACCCAGATCGGCACCCCCACATCCACTCCCTCGCTTTCATTCTCAGGTAATATCGCTTGAGCTTCCAATGGCTCCTGAAGAACGAAACTGTCCTGCGCTCGCGAAACCTTTGCTTCAAACCGTGCCGTTAACTCACTCAACGCGGAGAGTCGGTTGCGAAAGTCTTCCGTGTCTCGAATCTCAAAACTCCTTTCGTATGGGCGTGCTATTCGAAATGGAAAGTCCGACTGAAGAAGCGAGATGGAGAACCTCAATCTGTCCTGGGGCCATCGCGTCATTCCCAAAGGATTCGGAGGCGCATAGCTTTGATACCGCCAAAACGGCATCTCAGGTTTAAATGCGACTGCCTTTCTTCCCGGTAAAATCACCCACTGACCAGTGACCGGACACACGATCTCTTGAACCTCAACCCCCGTGCTCAAATTCTGGATCGGCCTCTGAAGCGTTGCGCAAAAACCGCCCTCACTCCGCGCGCCAGTCACTCCACGCACCCATGTTCCGCCCTTCCACTGACCGCTCACCGGATCAATCCACACATCCTCAGGAATTGCGCGACTAAGCCAAATCACAGGAATTCCATTCGCTGGAAAACTTTCGTCATCAGTTTCCACGCTCGAACCGAGAATATCGATAGCCCCCGATATTTTTTGATCCACCCCAATTCGAGCCCTCCATCCGTCCACCTGAAACTCCACAAAAGAGAAGGCCGTTCCTCGCCTCACTAGCACGTGCGAACACCCTTCATCGTCCGTCTGAAGAGGATCCCCCTGTTCCCCCTCCTGCTCAATCTCCGCATCGCCTCCAGTGACTACGTGAACCTCCAGCCTTTGCCCTGAAATCGGGTGCATCCCACTGGAATCCAGTAACTGGACCCCCACTCTTTGAACCTCCAGCTGTTCAGGATCATCCCCCGTCCATTGGCCAGATCCTAAAAGTTTGATCCGAGGTTTGCCGTGATAAACCGCATTCAGAAAGGACCGGTGCGTCGATCCTTCCTCCGCAAAGCGGCGCCCTCCCACGGGCGACACGCTGATGCTACCCGCCTTTTCTCCAAGCCGAACCATCACCGAAACCATTCCATTCTCATCGGTGCGCACGCTTGCTAGCGCATCTTCCCAAGCGGCCAATCCACCAAGACTAATGTCCCCCTCATTCACCCAAAGCCGAACCGGGGCATTCTCCAACGGACGCCCCTCTCGATCAGTGACCTCAATCACCAATGGCGCCCCCAAACTTGTACCCACCGGTTGCAACTGTGCATCGCCAGAAACCAACCTCAAAATCGGAAGCTCCCCGTTATAATAATCCGCTGGATCCCGCCTTTGGACCAACTCCTCCAGATTCGTTAACCCATCCCCATCGGGATCCTCTGCCCCCTCAAATAAGGCCACTGTTTGGGCATAATCCGCCTGCTCTGGATTGCGGTTTTGATAGGGTGAGAGCCGTTGAAACTCCCACCAATCGGGCAGTCCATCGCCGTCAAAATCCGCCGTCAGATCAAAAGCAAACAGCGCCTTTAACTGCCCAAGATTCGCCGGCGCATAGTCATTCGCAGCCGCCTGTGTGAGGGCTCGAGACCACGGCCCCCAGCCATACTCTTGCTCTTGAAGCCGGCGGTGAAAGAGAGAGGCCACCGCTTTCAACTGCCCCACATTGGCCATCGCAAAGTCATTCGCGTTTTCAGAACGCTCCGCCCAACCCTGAAGCGCCCCCCAAATACCCCCTCCAGCGCCATCCGAAAGTCGCGCATCCAATTCCTCAGCCGCATTCACAGCCGTGTGCTTCAACTGTCCAAGATTCACTGGCCCGAAATCATTCACCGACACCTCTGACTTCAACACGCCTCGCGACGTCCACCACAACGGCGTCGGATAATCGCCAAAAGCCGAGCCCTCCAAGAACGAGCCATGGCACCCCGCCAAACACACCACCAAGGTAAAAACACGCTCCCTGAACCATCCCAACTCGGGTCCAATCGCCCTTATCCACTCCGCGCACGTTCCTATGCCACGCATCCCTTCCGTTCCTTTCTTTCTCCCGCACAATCCCGTCTCCGCCATCCCGTTCGCTCCCCTCAATTCTAAGGACCAGACAATCCGGGCGGCCGAGCGGTGAAGATCCCCATCGAAACATCCCCCTGCGGTTCAATGTGCGAGGGCACCCCAATCCCACCGCGTTCCCCCTGAGCGCCAACCGCACCCTGCGGGCCCCGAATCGAAAATAAAGGACTGCCCCAATTCGCGTCCTTTTTGGGACCCCAAACCCACATCGATGCGAGATCCAAATAAATATCCCCGTCTTCTCCGATTCGAGGGTTCGGAAAGCCATATCCGACGACCCAGCCACGCCCGTTTTTGCCGTCCACGCCCGCAACTCCTTGCAAGCTGATCGACTCACCCCAGCCCGACTCAGACTTCGGTCCGAAATAAGTGCCACTGGATTTATCCAGATAGAAGTCACCCATCCCGCCCACTTCTGGAGAAGGCGAGCCCTCTCCAGAGACCCACCCAGGACCACGCTGCCCGACCTCGCCTGTCGCGCCCTGAGCGCCATCTCTTCCCATTTGACCCTGAGGCCCAGCCTCCCCAACCGGGCCAATGAGCCCTCGAGATCCAATCTCTCCAGCAGGACCGACCGGACCCACAACTCCGCGCTCTCCCTGCAACCCTCGCTCCCCTTGCAACCCACGTTCTCCTTGCAACCCACGTTCTCCTGCCAACCCGCGTTCTCCTTGCAACCCGCGTTCTCCTGCCAACCCACGTTCTCCTGCCAACCCACGTTCTCCTGCCAACCCGCGTTCTCCTTGCAACCCGCGTTCTCCTTGCAACCCACGTTCTCCTTGCAACCCACGTTCTCCTTGCAACCCACGTTCT
>CANFNA010000097.1 GCA_947448395.1 Chthoniobacteraceae bacterium | reverse complement strand
GACTCAAGATTCATACGAGACCCTCCGATTGCAGTTGGCGGGTCACACACTCGTGCAGCCGCATTCGCAGCAGTTCCAGATTCCGGAATAGAGTACGACGGCTCATCGCAAGCCGCTGCATGATTTCGGCCACACTCTGGCGCATCGCATACCGACTCGTAATCAGTTCCCTTTCCTGAAGCGTGAGCTTATCCAAACAAACATCTAAAAGAGCCATCCGCAGATCGAGTTCGGGCTCCATTCGCTGTCGCTCTTGCGACACTAAATCCACGATATCTTCATCAAATAGCAGCAGCGACCTCGCGGATTTTTCTCGATGCTTTTGCACCTGAAAATACGCAAACCGATAAGCCCAAGGTAAAAACGGACGCGACAAATCGTACTGATCAAACTTCCGATACAGAGCCAAACTCGTCTCTTGAAGAATATCACGCGCATCCGCATCGCATGCGACGAGACAAAAGATGTAACGAAATAGCGACTCCTGATGCTGAGTCAGTAGCAGGATTAACTGTTCAGAACGAGGGTTGGGTTCAGGACTCATGAGCCAGTAACAACAGTTTCCCGCAAAAACCGTCCTGAGTGCCATTTTTTTGCACTTCTCGCTCTATTTGATTGTCCGTGCATGAAGCTCATCCACCCACCTCCCCCACAACAATAATCCTTCAAAGTACGCTACGGAGTGAGCTCCTTAGGGCCCATCAAGGCCGAACGATGAATCCGATGATTGGCGGCGACGACCTTTTTTCGCATTTGAGATCGCGCGATTTGGCATGTCGATACAGCCTGCCATAAACCCTAAATCCCATGGCTTCTCCCAGCAACCTCCCGCGTCAACTTCTCGCCTGTTGGGTCGTTTCTTTATTACTTGGCAACATCGCCCTCGGGGACTCATCCAAAGCCCAAAACCGTCCACCAAACGTGATTATTATTTTCACGGATGACCAAGGGTATGGCGATGTTGGCGTGTTTGGAGCGCCCCCCTATCCCACTCCAAATCTCGACCAAATGGCAAAGGAAGGACGCCGCTTCACCGACTTTCACGTCGCTCAAGCTGTCTGCTCTGCGTCGCGAGCCGCCTTGCTCACGGGGTGTTATCCCAATCGGATCGGCCTTGCCGGCGCCCTTGGACCAAACTCGAAGGAGGGCATCAGTGACAAGGAGATCACCCTCGCAAAAATGTTCAAAAAACAGGGGTACGCCACGGGGATGGCAGGAAAATGGCACTTGGGAAGCAGACCCCAGTTTTCGCCTATACGCCACGGATTCGATGAATTTTACGGGTTACCGTATTCGAGCGACATGTGGCCTTTGCATCCTGAAGCGAAATCCGGGAGTTACCCTCCCCTCCCACTTTTCGATGGCGATGCGGTTCTGAAGCCAAATTTGACTCATGACGACCAAGAGCAACTTCTGACCGAATACACACACAGGGCGGTGCAGTTCATTGAGAAGAATAAAGACAAACCCTTCTTTTTCTATCTCGCTCCGAACACACCTCACGTCCCGTTGCATGTGAGTAGTAAGTTTAAGGGAAAGTCCGGTGCAGGTCTTTATGGCGACGTCATCATGGAGATTGATTGGAGTGTCGGAGAAATCCTAAAGGCTCTTAAGCGGGCCAATTTGGATGAGGAAACGTTGGTAATTTTCAGCTCCGACAACGGTCCATGGTTATCGTACGGAAATCATTCGGGCTCCGCCGGTCCATTCCGCGAGGGGAAGGGAACGAGTTTCGAAGGGGGCCATCGCGAACCTTGCATCATGCGCTGGCCGAGACATCTACCCGCTAATTCGGTTTGCAACGAACCTCTCCTCACGATCGATATTTTTCCCACACTCGCCAAGTTGATTGGTGCCGAATTGCCGCCTCATAAAATCGATGGACTCGACGTTTGGCCTCTACTCGCGGACCTACCAGGGGCAAAGAATCCGCACTCAGCCTACTATTTTTACTACAATAAAAACGACCTTCAGGCGGTACGCTCCGGCGAGTGGAAGCTACTCTTCGCGCACAAGAGCCGAACGATGAACGGGCAGGAACCTGGTAAAGATGGGTTCCCTGGAAAATACAGTCCTCTTTTCGTGGAGCACTCGCTCTACAACCTGAATGCCGATCCCAGCGAACGCACTAATGTCGCGTCGGAGAATCCCGAAGTTGTAAGAAAGTTAGAAGCGTTGGCGGAGGAGATCCGTGCAGATTTGGGAGATGACCTAACCAAGCGTGCCGCCGTAGGATCGAGGCCCGCAGGCTTGTAGCGGGAGATTCACAGCCAAGCAAAACATCGCACGCTTTCGATCATTTACTCCGTCCATGCGCGTCCGATTCGAGCTTACGAAACTGAGTTGGCGTCAGCCCAGTGTGCTTCTTGAAATCCTTGCTGAAAAAATAGCGGTCGTTGTAACCAACCTGCTCCGCAATTTCTTTAATATCGTCGTGCGTGTCGGCCAACCTCCGCTTCGCTTGGCTAATTCGCTCACGACGTAGCCAGTCAATCGGACTCGTTCCGAAGGCATCTTTAAAAATGCGCGAGAAATGGGTCTCACTCAACCCAGCAAGTCGGGAGAGCGAGCCGACTGTATGCCGTTCGAAGTAGAACATTCTCATCCTCTCAAGCGGACGCCATAAAGCGCGCGGAATTTCCGGATCGGAACGACCGGCCTGTTGCCGAGCGCAAAAAGCCAGGGCCAAAATCTGTGCCACGTGGGCGTGGATCCGTGCCGGCGATCCCGGCGACTCTGCGGCGATCAAATCAAACAACTCGACATACACCCGGCCCGCCAACTCGAGTTCGACGCCGCGAATCACTGGACTTTCCTCGATCGATAACAGCGCCGACATCTGCGCCAACCGCGGCCCTTCGACTCGGAGCCAGTACACTTCCCACGGATCCTCTGGGACAGCGCCGTGCTCATGGGGATGATGGCAGTTAATCCACAGTAAATCGCCCGATTCAACCTTGTGCACGCGTCCGTTAATCCGAGTCCACCCCTTGCCACGTCGACATAAAATCAACTCATGGCCGGGAAAATGGTTTCGACTGATGTGGTGGTTTTGTCCCGCAATCAAATGCCCAGCACGCTGAACTGTATAAAACACATCTCGATAAGACGGGCTTGGTGTCGCGTATAACGACACAGGAAACCTATTCTCGATCGAAGCGACTTTCATGGTGGAATAATACAATCCAGTAAGTTGGGTGATCCATTTCAAAAAGGTCTGAAGGCTCTTACTTTTAAGACATGTTTCGGCCTCTCGTCGTGGTCCTTGGTATGGTCTGCATCGCTCGCCCAGTTTGGAGCGAGGAAGCCGTCCGATTCAGCAGGGACATTCTTCCAATCCTTTCCGAGAACTGTCTCAGTTGCCACGGACAAGATGAATCACATCGAAAGGGGGAGCTCAGACTCGATGTGAGAGAGGCCGCCGTAAAAAAAAGTGCGATCCTTCCAGGCAACCCCGAAGAGAGCGAAATAATCAAAAGAATCGTCTCCTCCGACACCGAGGAAGTGATGCCTCCACCAAAATCGCACAAGGCAAAGCTAAGCGAGGCGCAAGTTGAAACGCTTAAACGCTGGATTCGGGAAGGTGCCGTTTGGGGAAAGCACTGGGCCTTCGAGCCCCCGCTAAAAGCTTTTTCGGAGGGGCATCCCATTGACTATTTTGTCCAAAAAAACCTACAGGTCCTATCGATCTTACCGTCTCCAGAAGCGCCAAAGCATACGCTGTTGCGTCGCTTAAGTCTTGACCTAACAGGACTTCCCCCAACTCCAAAGGAGCTTGAATCCTTTTTAAAGGATGCTTCTTCATCCGCTTGGGAAACCGTTGTGCAGAGACTGCTACGATCAAAACACTACGGAGAGCGCATGGCGATGTGGTGGTTGGATGCAGCTCGGTACTCCGATACGGATGGATTTCAATCCGATGCAACCCGTAGCAACTGGCCTTGGCGCGACTGGGTAGTCGACGCGTTCAACCGAAACATGCCCTACGACCGCTTCACTCTGGAGCAATTTGCGGGCGATCTACTTCCAAACGCCACCGAGGACCAAAAGCTCGCCACCTGTTTTCACCGCAACCACATGACCAACGGCGAAGGCGGGCGAGACCCAGAAGAGTCCCGAGTCGACTACGTGATCGATCGCGTGAACACGGTCGGCACCACTTGGCTTGGCTTGACGCTGGGGTGCACCCAATGCCACAGCCACAAGTTTGATCCGATTTCGCACTCCGATTACTATTCTCTTACTGCCTTCTTCAACAGCATCGATGAGGATGGCAAAGCTGGAACCGCAGCAAAACCGTACCTTTCCTATAAATCACCACTGGCAGAGCCGACACTCAGCGAATCGCAGGCATTAGTGGAAGAGCGCAAACCGAAGGAGACTTCCGCAAGAAAAGCGGCTGAAGCCCCATTCGAGGCATGGTTAGCACAACGCAGACTGGAGACATCACAAGGTTGGCAATCGTGGATCGTCCTGCGCGCAACATCGCTCCAAACGGCAGAAGGAACCCAGCTCACTCAAGAGCCAGATGGCGCCGTTCAATCCAGCGGTCCTAATCCGAATCAAGACGAATACCGCTTTAACGCGAAGTTCAGCGCAAAGCGAATCACCGGACTTCGTCTCGAAGTTCTCCCGAATGAGACCCACACGCACGGAGCTCTTTCACGTGGCGCAACCGGCGATTTCATTCTCACTGATTTGAAACTACAGGTCCGAAGCATCGGCAATTCGCAAGTGCGCGACATTCTTCTCACCGACGCCGTCGCAGATGCGATGTCGGACAAAAAAACAAATGGCGGCTACGGAGACGTGAAAGACACGCTTGATGACGATCCTCGCAACGGTTGGACCACTAAAGGATTCAACAATACCCACGCCCACATCGCGGTTTATGCACTTGCAGAACCACTCACTTGCGGAGACGACGACGAGTTGGTCATTGAGCTGCGCCAACGCTCTACCTTGGGAGACTCAAATATTGGGAGGTTTCGTCTTTCCGTGACCGCAGAAGCCGGTGACGCGATTCATGGCACGGACAAAACCCCGCGAGAAGAACTGGCTGAAATTAACAAAATTCAGGGTCCAGACTCAAAACTGCGCGCACGCCTTTTTGGTGAATTCCTTGCTGATCACTCGCCCTATCAGGAATCCAAGATTGCACTGGATCGAGCCAACCGCCAATTGACGGAGTCTAGGCTCGCAACTGGAACGCTCAATGTGATGGTTCTGGCAGAGCGAAAGGAGCCGCGCCGCACGTACGTTCTTCAGCGAGGCGTCTGGGACAAGCATGGACAAGAGGTGCATCCAGATGTGCCGGCTGCCATCGCACCATGGCTTGAAGAAGAGGAACGAACTCGAATCGGGCTCGCACGTTGGATCACCTCAACGCGAAATCCCCTAACAGCAAGGGTTGCAGTCAACCACCTGTGGCAAATGCTCTTTGGAATCGGATTGGTCCGCACAACGGAGGATTTCGGCCTCCAAGGGGAAAGGCCATCCCATCCGGAATTACTGGATTGGCTGGCTGTCGATCTCATGGAACACGGTTGGGACATCAAACACACCCTCGCGCTGATCACAACAAGCGCAACGTATCGACAGAATTCCGCAGCTTCTCCCAGCCTGATGAAGCGCGATCCAGATAACCGACTGCTAGCCCGCGGTTCGAGATTCAGACTCCCAAGCTGGATGCTCAGAGACGCCGCACTGCAAGCATCTGGACTGCTCAACACCGCCGTGGGCGGACCTCCCGTGCGGCCCTATCAGCCCGAGGGTGTCTGGGAAGAACTCTTCATGGGGCGGTTCAAGTATGAGCCGAGCGAAGGCAGCGCCCAGTATCGCAGAACGCTGTATGCATTCTGGAGGAGGTCGATTGCTCCCACCTTTCTTTTTGATTCAGCGCAACGTCGCTCGTGCGAGGTGCGAAACGGACGCACCAACACGCCACTTCAAGCACTCACGCTCCTCAACGACAGTACGTTCATGGAGGCCGCAAGGGAGCTCGCAAGACAGATGATCAATCTGCCGGAGCCCGAGCGCTTCCCACATCTTTACAGGAACACTCTTTCCAGGACGCCAACCCAAGAGGAGCACAGCGTGTTGCAACGCGAATTGGACAAAGCACTCGCCTATTACGACTCCCACAAAGACGAGGCCAAGAAACTACTTCAATTCGGGCAGAAGATTCCCGAGCCGGGAACCGACATCTGCTCGCTCGCAGCGCATACCCTGATTGCAAGCATGACACTCAACCTCGACGAAGGCATGACCCATGAATAATCCACTCTCCAGACGCGAATTCATTCAAACAAGCGCTCTGCTCATCGGCACCCAGACGTTGGCGGCGCAGAATGAGACGACACCGCCGCACCATGGGGCGATCGTTGGCCACGGAAAGTTCCAATACCGAGTCGATAAACTTTGGTGCAAAGCGGATCGCGAAAAGAATCCGGTCAAGGATTGCCACGAAATGGTTCAGTGCCGAGACGGACGACTTTTCCTGATTACCAACCTTAAACAAAACAACGTGCTGACTTTTACTCCGGACGGCAAGTTGGTGGATGCCTGGTCCCTAGGTCTCGGCGGTGGGCACGGCCTTTCGATCCACCTCGAAGATCAAACGGAGTATTTATACCTCACAGACACTTCCGGACGCGTCATTAAAACAACGCTGGAGGGAAAACCCGTTCTGGAACTTCCCCATGCAACAAAATGCGGAGCCTACGCGGAAAAAGAACCTTACTCCCCAACAGAGACCGCGATTGCCCCCAACGGTGACATCTATGTGGCGGACGGTTACGGCTCCCAATTCATTCTCCGATTTGATCGCAACGGAAGTTTTTTGGATAAGTTTGGAGGCAAAAGCACGCAACCCACCAATCCCGGAAAGTTCATCCAGGCACATGGAGTAGCTATCGACTTACGCGGTCCGCAACCGCTTCTGGTTTGCACGGAACGCGTGCGCAATGAATTCAACTGGTTCACGCTCGCGGGACAATTTGTTCGCGGCGTGTACCTGCCGGGCGCCTACGTAAGCCGGCCTGTCATTCGCGGAAACCATCTTTACTCGGGAGTCTGTTTCGGAGCGAAACAAGATGATTATCGCATGTGGCAGGGGCGAGGATTTGTGACGATTTTAGACGAGAACAACAAAGTCGTTTCTAATCCTGGTGGCCAGCCGCCCCTTTATGAGGAAGGTCGACTCAAGCCGATGCTCCAAGACGCGCCCGTCTTCAACAATTGCCACGACGTCTGTGTGGATTCCCAAGGGGATCTGTATGTGTGCCAATGGAACAGCGGTAACGTCTACCCCTACAAACTGCACCGCATCTCATGAACGCAGATCCATACTCCGCGAGTCGGCGTTATTTTTTAGGCCAATGCACCGGCGTTTCACTGGGCTCCATGGCGCTCTCTACCCTCCTCTGCCGCGCAGCTTCTGAGCCTCCTGTGGAAACGAAACAGGGCCTTCCAAGCCTTCCTCATTTTGCCCCTAAAGCGAAGCGGGTCATTTTTCTGACACAATCCGGAGGCCCCTCCCAAATCGAACTCTTCGACCACAAGCCCGGTCTTGAAAAATTCGCTGGAACGGAGCTTCCCGATTCTGTGCGCCAGGGCCAGCGGTTAACAACGATGACGGCCAACCAAAAGCAACTTATCAAGCCCGCAGCGACCAGGTTTGAGAAATGCGGACGCAGCGGAGCAACCGTCAGCGAGTGGCTACCTCACCTCAAATCGGTCGTGGACGACATCTGCTTCATCAAGTCGATGTATACCGACCAAATCAACCACGCGCCGGCCATGACCCAATTCCTCACAGGGAACCAAATTCCGGGCAGGCCAAGTCTTGGAGCTTGGGCAAGCTATGGGCTCGGAAGCGAAAACCAGAATCTGCCGGATTACTTGGTGCTGTTATCAAAAATGCAAAGGCCGAGCGATCAACCTCTTTACGACCACTATTGGGGAAGCGGCTTTCTTCCCTCCCGATATCAGGGAGTAAAATTGCGCAATGCAAAGGACCCGGTGCTTTATCTTCGCGATCCCGATGGCCTTCCCCGCCACCTCCGCCGAGGAATGCTGGATGGAATCTCGGATTTGAATGAGATGCACCTCTCGACAATGGGGGACCCTGAGATTGCCACTCGGATTCGCCAGTACGAGATGGCCTACCGCATGCAGTCAAGCGTCCCGGAACTCACGGATTTAAGTGACGAGAAGGAAGAGGTTTTCGAACTCTATGGTCCAGACTCAAGGCGGCCGGGAAGTTACGCTGCAAACTGCATTCTCGCCCGCCGATTGATTGAAAGAGGCGTCCGCTTCGTTCAGTTATTCCACCCCGACTGGGACCATCATAGTCGTCTCACCTCTTGGTGCACGGCACGCTGTCGTGACACCGATCAACCGAGTGCGGCCCTCATCACGGATCTTAAAAGACGCGGCTTACTGGACGACACGCTCGTGATTTGGGGGGGTGAGTTTGGCCGCGGTGTCGCGGGCCAAGGAAAATGGGACAGTCCCGAAGCCGGCCGCGATCATCATCCGCGATGCTTTACGATGTGGTTGGCAGGAGGCGGAGCCAAAGCAGGGTACACGCACGGCGAAACGGATGACTTCAGCTACAACGTAACCAAAGACGGCGTCCATGTGCACGATCTGCACGCGACAATCCTTCACTTAATGGGAATCGACCATGAACGATTCACCTTTCGGCATCAGGGATTGGATTTTCGTCTCACGGGCGTAGATGCATCCAAAGTGGTGCGACAACTACTCGGATAGACCGAGGCTGGTAAATTTTCATAGAAGCAAATGCACAGAGCATCCTTTGAATGGAACATCCCCAGCTTTAGCTCACCATCTGCTGTCCATGCGGCGCATTCGAAACGATCGATTTTCGACTAATAATCAGTTTCAGCAGCGCTTGTCCCTACACCCTCTTTAAGCCAAGAGACACATATTCGCTAAATCCTCACTGCCCCGCATGCGATACGCATTCATCGTCCCACTCGTTTTGGCATGGCTAGAAGCGCGGCTTCTCAGCACGACGATCGATTTTGAAAAGGATATCCAACCCTTTTTCGCCGATCACTGTTTGGAATGCCATGGTCCGGATAAGGCAAAGGGGGGATTGGCTCTGACCACGCGCAAAGCCGCCTTAAAACCACTCGAAAGCGGAGGCCTCGGAATTGTTCCTGGAAAACCGGACCAAAGTGAGATCCTCGCTCGGTTGACCTCCACGAATAAAGACGAGGTGATGCCGCCACCAAAGAAGGACAAGCGACCGACCGCAGACTCGATCGAGAGGGTCAAGCGCTGGATATCGGAAGGCGCCCATTGGTCTGAACACTGGGCCTATAGGCCGATTTATCCGCCAAAGACTCTGGCGAAAGAGCCTTCGAAACAGGTTGATGAGCTGATTCGGATACGCCTCTCGAAAGACGGGATAGCTCCTTCTGCGGAAGCCCCAAGAAACACCCTTCTCAAAAGGGTATACTACGATCTTCTCGGCCTTACTCCGACTGCTGAGGAAGCCGATTTATTTCTGAAGGATCAAACCCCAGACGCCTATTCCAATCTCGTAGAAAGAGCGCTTGCTTCGCCCCATTTCGGCGAGCGCTGGGGACGCCACTGGCTCGACCAAGCTCGCTACGCAGATACGGACGGCTACGAAAAGGACAGCACAAGAGTCGATGCTTGGCGTTATCGCGACTGGGTGATCGACGCCGTCAACCGAGACATGCCATTGGACACGTTTACCGTAGAGCAACTCGCTGGAGATCTCTTGGACAAGCCGACCCCAGAACAACTTTTGGCGACTGCCTTCCACCGTCAGACACTAACCAACCGTGAAGGCGGCGTAGATCAAGAACAGTACCGGGTTGAAGCGGTGTTTGATCGCACAGAAACGACGGGAAGCGTGTGGCTCGCGCACACTGTCGGTTGCGCACGCTGTCACTCGCACAAGTACGATCAAATTTCTCAGAAGGAGTACTATCAGCTCTTTGCCTTCTTCAATAATGCCGATGAATCGACCGCAAAGGTCGGCACCTCGAAATCAGCTCTCGAGGCGTACGAAGTTGAGAACGCAGCTCATCTAGCCAAATTGGATGCGCTCCAAGGTTCCTACTCAAAAGCCCGTGAACCTTTAGCCTCTCAGTTACCCTCGTGGGAGAAGGACATGCGAACGCGAATTGCTGAATTAAACGACAAGACTGCTTCAAAGATCCCGCTCGTTCCAGCATCCGCCTCTAGCGCTCATAAGCTCACCCTAACGCCGCAAGCAGATCACTCCATTCTCGCTTCTGGTACCGTGAGCCCTACGGACACTTATACCGTCACACTCACGCTGCCAACTGGAACCATCAGCGGTTTTCAACTAGAGGTTCTGCCAGATGACTCGCTGCCAAGCAAAGGTCCCGGCCTCAACGCAAACGGCAACTTTGTCCTAAGTCACTTTAGCGTTAACGACTCGATTCCAGAGACAAGAGATCCACTGCCCCTGCACTCTCCAAAAGCGTCTTTTTCCCAAACAGGATTCAGTGCAGAAGCTGTTATTGAGCCGCGTACGCAGACAGGTTGGGCCATCAGCGGCGGGGTAGGAAAACAACAAACGCTCGCATTTCAATTGGTTCACCCACTCACCGTTCAGACTCCGCGCACCGTCACAATCAAGCTGGTGCAAGATTATCAGAAATCTCCCAAGCATCTTATCGGCCATTTTCGAGTGAATGCACTCATGGGCGAAACAGTCAGCAGCTTGCTGAAGGCCGATCTCAAACGTTTAGTAGATACGGGTTCTGAGAAATGGACTACGGAGCAAAAGGAAAGCATCGTCGACTGGCTCACTTACTTTGACCCTGCTGCGAATGCAGCTCGCATAGCTCTTGAAAATGCGAAGGCCTCAGGACCTCCTCCTCCTTTGATGGATGTTCGCGTTCTGGCGCAACGCACCACTCCACGCGACACACGCATTCTACATCGCGGCGAATTCCTTTCGCCTACCGATTCAGTCACAACCGGGACCCCCGCAGTACTGCCGGCCGTCTTTTCCCGTCACCATGGAACGTCCGACCGACTCGACTTTGCGCGGTGGCTCGTCGACTCCAAACACCCACTGACTTCGAGAGTCCTCGCAAATCAAATTTGGATGAGGCTTTTTGGAGAAGGTCTGG
>CANFNA010000096.1 GCA_947448395.1 Chthoniobacteraceae bacterium | reverse complement strand
GTATGCGAATGGGGAAGGGGTCGGGAAGGACGCATCGAAGGCTGTGGAGTGGTTCCGTAAAGCTGCCGAACAGGGAAATGTTAGGGCTCGCTCTGCCCTAAGCACTATGAACGTGGCTAAGGAACAACCGAGGGCTCTGGATGCGGTTAGCATCCGTAAGGCCGCAGAACAGGGGAATGCTGAGGCTCAGTGTAGTCTCGGTCTGATGTATGGAAATGGCGAAGGGGTTGGGAAGGACGCATCGAAGGCTGTGGAGTGGTTCCGTAAAGCTGCCGAGCAGGGGGATGCTGAGGCTCAGTTCAACCTAGGCGTGATGTATGGGAAAGGGGATGGGGTTGCGAGGGACGCATCGAAGGCTGCGGAGTGGTTTCGCAAGGCTGCAAAGCAGGGGGATAAGAGGGCTCAGTACAACGTTGGCGTTATGAGCGCCGCGAAGGGCCAGCCGAGGTCGGGCAATATGCGTGAGGCTGCAGAACAAGGGGATGCCAATGCTCAGCACAACCTGGGTGTGATGTATCTCACAGGGGATGGGGTTGGTCAGGATGTATCCAAGGCTATAGGGTGGTTCCGTAAGGCTGCAGAACAGGGGCATGCTGCGGCTCAGCACAACCTAGGCGTGATGTATCTCAAAGGGGATGGGGTTGGTCAGGATGTATCCAAGGCGGTGGAGTGGTTCCGCAAGGCTGCAAAGCAGGGACACAAAGGAGCTCAGAATAATCTTCAACTGTTAATCAATGCGAGAACGGAGGCGAAGTGAACTAATCTGGTGGCAAGTTAACCTGCTCGTTAAGGTACTCGGGAGAACAAAGAGAAGGAAATTTCAGGCGAGCTGAATTATTGGCAGTGCATGCGAAAATGAGGGCTCGCGCTTGGCTAGTTTAACGTCCTCATGAATCGTCGAAATTTCCATTCTATCTATAAGGCAACCGAATAAGCGCTTGAGCCACTGTCCGATTGGGCGGAGGAAAATTATAGGTAGCCTTTTATGACGGCAACCGGCGATTGGTGCCGGATTACATAATCTTGGCTCAAATTGGCCATTCGGTCTTCGAGAATGTGGCAGGCTTTCGTTTGCGAAGCACGGGCGCCAACCGATAGCGCGCGATGTCGTGCATCGGGTTAGGGTGCGTTTGTGTGACAATTCTCTTCGCCAAGGCCACTGCAACAGACCAAAGCGTCTTTAATTTTGGGGCTAGGGAGAAGCAAGACGAGGAAGGGGCCGCCAGAGACGAAAAAGCCGCCAACTCCTCGGGAGAGAAATTGGCGGCTGTAGTGGGTTGGTGAGGATGGAGCTGAAAAGATCTTAGAGGACGATGGTTCCTTCGAACACGAAGTCAGCAGGTCCCGTGAGGGTCACATTTTTGAAGCCGTCCCCATCGTTTTCAAAGCCCACGGCCATGGTGTCGCCCCCTTTTACTTTGACGAGGACTGGGGAGGGAACGTGGTGAAGCGTGTGATGGAGTAGAGCGGATGCGACAACGCCAGTGCCGCAGGCGAGCGTTTCGTCTTCGACCCCCCGTTCATAGGTGCGCACAACAAGCGAACCGTCGGGGCGAATATGGGCAAAGTTTGCGTTGGTGCCCTTCGGGGAGAAATGTTCATGGTAACGAAGGCCTGCGCCGAGTCCTCGGACATCGGTAGCGGATAAATCGTCTCGGAAGACGACGGCATGAGGCACCCCGGTGTTGAGGAAGTGAACTTTGAGGGATTCGCCTTTTACGGAGAGGGAGAGGTTTGCGGAAAGCCCGTGGGGTGTGCTCATCTGAAGGCAGACGCGATGGTTGAGCAGTTCGGCGCGGATTGGGCCGGCGAGGGTTTCGAATCGGATTTCGTGGGGTATTCCCAATAGTTTGGCACCAAAGCGTGAGAAGCAGCGGGCTCCGTTTCCGCACATTTCGGCCTCTCCTCCGTCGGCGTTGAAGTAGCGCATTTTGAGGTGGGCTGATGGAGACTCGGCGGGTTCAGCAGCGATGAGACCGTCAGCGCCAATTCCGCGATGGCGATCGCAAAGGCGTGCAATCAGTTCGGGCTGAAGCGGGAGGTGGCCAGCGCGGTTATCGACCATGACGAAGTCGTTTCCAGCGCCGTTCATTTTGGTAAAGGCTAACATGGGGCGGGTATAGCACAGGGGGGTGGCGCAATGCCACGCGGGAAAAACCGGCTTCGCATCGCCCCGTAGAAGCGGCATGGTAATGGGAACCTATGAGTTCCCTTGGCCAAATTTTGCTGACCGGCGTCCCCGGTCCCCAGCTCGATTCTGAAACTGCGGCGACTTTCCGGCGCATACAACCCGGAGGGTTCATCCTATTCGGGCGCAATATCGAAAGTCCTTCTCAGCTTCGGACGCTGATTGATGATTTGCGTGGTGTTTGCAATGTAGAGCCGATTGTGACGATTGACCAAGAAGGAGGGAGAGTTTCGCGTTTGAAACTGATTGGGAACGAACCGCCGAATGCGAATCAACTGCGGGATAAAGGGGATTTGGAACTAATCACGAGACACGGCCGAATCACTGGGGAATTACTTCGGATGTTTGGGTTCAACCTCGATCTGTGTCCGGTGTTGGATATTTCGTTTGATGATGAGGCTGATAATTCGCTGCGCGGTCGGTGCTACGGGAACGATGTGGCGCAGGTGATCCGGAATGCGGGTGCATTTAACGATGCTTTGCAGGCGACGGGCGTCCTCACTTGTGGGAAGCATTTTCCTGGGTATTCACGAGCGCCCCTGGATGCTCACCATGAGTTGCCGGCTGTTGGGTTGAGTCGCGAGGAATTGGAACATCACGAATTGGCGGTGTTCCGAGCGTTTGCATCCCGTGTGGATTCCATGATGATCGGGCATGCGATGTATCCGTCGCTTGAGTCGGAGAATATTCCAACCTCGCTTTCGAAGAAGGTGATCACTGGGCTTCTTCGTCAGGAGCTTGGATTCGAAGGGTTGGTGATGACGGATGACTTGGACATGGGCGCGATTCTGAATCATCACGGGCTTGAGGAAACCATTCGGTTGGCGGTGATGGCTGGGAATGATCTTGCGATGATCTGCCACAGGGTTGCATGCGTGGAGGAGGCTCACGGGCATCTTGAGCGCGTGCCGCGTGCTGATCTTGACCGTGCTTTAGAAAACGTGGCGCATTTCAAAGCAAGGATGGTTCGTGCGGACGTTTGGGATGAAGTGGAGTTCAGGCGTCGTGACGCCCAAGTCCGTCAGCTCCGCGGCGATACGCTAGGAGAGGAATTTGCGGATCAGCGAAGTGCTGAGGACGGGAAACGGTCACCGGTGGAGGTGTACTGAGTTTCCGTCCTCTTTTTTGGCGGATGGCTGTCACGGGCCGCCTATTTGGATGACTGCAGACTGAGACTAGGCTCTGAGGGTTGGATAGTCTGTGTAACCTTTCGGCCCGGAGGCGTAGAAGGTTGAAGGGTCTGCTTCGTTGAGAGGTGCGTTCTTGCGGAGACGCTCGGGAAGGTCAGGGTTCGCAAGGAAGGGGACACCGAATGCGATTGCGTCGGCCCAGTCCTCTTGGAGGGCCTGATTTCCGGATTCAAGTGTGAAGCCGCCGTTGGCGACGATGTTGCCATTGTAGAATGGGCGAAGTTCGCGCGGGCCGATTCCCTCAGCCGCTCCATGGGCGATATCTTGGGCAGTGACTCTGGTGATATGCGCGAAGGCGAGGTTGAGCGGTTCGAGCTTTTTAAGCACATGTCCGAAGGTGTGTAGCGGATTGGAATCGTGCATGTCGTTAAAGACGCCGCCTGGAGAGAATCGGATTCCGACTCTATCTGCGCCCCAGACATCGACGACCGCCTGAGTGACCTCCAAGGTGAGGCGTGCTCGGTTTTCCACGGAACCGCCGTAAGAATCGGTTCGATGATTGGTGCCATTGCGCAAGAACTGATCGAGGAGGTAGCCGTTTGCATTATGAATTTCGACCCCGTCAAAGTGGGCTGCTTTGGCGGCGCGTGCCCCGTGTTCGTATTCGGCGATAATTCCCGGGATTTCCGAGATGTCGAGGGCACGTGGAGTCACGTAATCCTCCATGGCGGAACCTGTGAAGACTTGGCCTCTGGGTCGGATGGCTGAGGCGGAGACAGGAGTTTCGCCATTGGGCTGAAATGAGGGATGAGAGATTCTTCCAACGTGCCAGAGTTGGAGGAAAATAAGGCCCCCAGCTGCGTGCACGGCGTTGGTGACTTTTCGCCATCCGGCGATATGAGCATCGTTGAAGATTCCGGGAGTATTTGGGTATCCGTAGCCGCGTGGAGAGACGGAGGTCGCCTCTGCAATCAAGAGGCCACCGGAGGCGCGTTGCCTGTAGTACTCTGCATTCAATTCGCAGGGAATGTTGCCAGGTTCAGCGCGGCAGCGAGTGAGAGGGGCCAAGAAGATCCGATTGGGGGTTTGTACGGCGCCGAGTTTGAGAGGAGAGAAAAGGTCAGGAGTCATGAAAATAGGAGAAGTGGAGATGGCGTGCTGGGCAGGGGATTTATGGGACTTGGATTTCCGTTTTGCGAATGAGTAGAACCTGCCGGTAAGACTCAGTCCACGGATCCAAAAGGACCAAATCATAAGCGGCTTGGGGATTGCGGCCGTTCGCTGAGAAGGCGCGGTGAGCGATACGGAAAGCGGATCGTCTTAGAACAGGGTCTGCCACAGTGCGAGTGCCTTGAGGTAAACGCGGTGATGCATTCCTGGGTTCATCTCTTCGCTCAGGAGGCTGCGAACTGATTCCGAGCCTGCGTAGAAACGGGATTCCCAGACTCCCTCGGATGAATCTAAGCGGGACACGAGGGGGGCGGACCCGACTTCGTGTTTGAGGGTGAGGTTCGCAGTCGGAGAGGAGAGAATGAAGTTGGCGAGTACTGGGCCCACGCTTGTTTCGACAAACTTACAATCGATCGGAGCGCCTGATTGAGAGCGGAATTGAATCGAGTGAGGGGAGTGTGCGGCGACGGACCAGTGGAGTTGGGCGGCCATCCAGCAAGCAACAAGGGTTGCGGTTGATTCGAACCCTTTGGCGTGATGAATTTCTAGTTGATGGATTTTGGGTAATTCGAAGAGGAGCGCGTGGCGGTCTGCGCACTGGGCGATGGCCTGACGGAAGGAAAGGGAACGCGTCCAATTTAGGTCGCTTAGGACCATGCGTGAGCCGGAGCGGGATTTGAGGCGGTGCAGGCGATGGAGTTGCTCGGCTGGGGATTTCCAGTTGGCGCTATCGAAAATGAGGCGATCAATCCAATTCCAGAGAGAAGGGGAGGCCGTTTCAGGGAACTCCGGTTGCCACCAAAGGCACAAGGGAAGGTCGTAATCGAGGTCGGCCATCAAGGCATGGAAGACGGTTTCATCGGAAACGCCTTCTGCTATGAGGGTGATTTGCTCCGAGCAAATCTGCTTTGCACCGGCTTTGGTGAGGTGGCAGTGGGCTTGAATCCAAGCGGAGATTTTGGGTTGGGGAGCGGTCGGCGAGTGCGAGACGAGGATGGCTCGGCAGGCGTGGTCGCGGACGAGTTGTGATATGAGTTCCGTGTTTGCTTCGAGGGAATCGGAACCTTTTGAGTACACCGCGAAATTCAGGAGGCTTGCGCGTGTTTTGGTTTCGCCATCGGTTTCCCAGAGCTTCGTGAGTTCATGGGGGACGGAGCCGAGTTCGACTGGGAAGCCGAGAGTGGCAGGATCGAAAGGCATCGTGGGAAGAGGAAAAGATTAGAGTCTGCGCCAAGCACGGCCGTCTGCGGCGAGTAGTTCGTCGGCAGCATGGGGTCCCCAAGAACCTGAGGGATAGGAATGCATTGGAGGCGGGTTTGGATTTTGGTGCCAAGCGTGCTCGATGCAGTCGATGAAGGTCCATGCTTGGTCGACTTCATCGCGTCTGGCGAAGAGGGTTGCGTCTCCGGCCATGGCGTCGAGGAGTAGCCGTTCGTAGGCTTCTGGGCTGGGTTTTCCGAAGCTGGTTCCGTAGTGGAAGTCCATCTTTACGGATTCGATGCACAGTTGCGCTCCTGGTCGTTTGGACTGCATCCGAAGCGAGATGCCTTCATCGGGTTGGAGACGGATCACGAGGACGTTCGGGCCGAGGCCGGCCTGTTCAGCGTTAAACAAGACGCCGGGCGTTTCTTTGAAGAAGATGGCGATTTCGGCGCTGTGTTTAGGGAGGCGTTTTCCGACGCGGATGTAGAAGGGAACGCCGGCCCAGCGCCAGTTGTCGACGTGGACTTTCATCGCCACGAAGGTTTCGGTTTCGGACTTCGGGTTAACCCGGTCTTCGGCGCGGTATTCCGGAACCTCTTTGCCGTTGATAGAGCCTGAGCCGTATTGGGCGCGGACGACATTTTTGGCGACATCCTCTGGGGACATCAGTCGCATGGAGCGTACGACCTTCAGTTTCTCATCTCGGACGCTATCAGCGGAGAGGTCTGTAGGGGGTTCCATGGCGACGAGGCAGAGGATTTGCGTGAGGTGGTTTTGCACCATGTCACGAAGGGCACCTGCGTTATCGTAGTAGGGCCCGCGGGCTTCGACGCCCATGGGTTCTGCAGCGGTGATCTGGATGTGATCGATGTAGCGGTGATTCCAGAGTGGTTCGAAAATGGCGTTAGCGAAGCGAAGCACCATGATGTTCTGGGCAGTTTCTTTGCCGAGATAGTGATCGATTCGGTAGGTGTCTTTTTCTTCGAAGACACGGCTGACCATTTCGTTGAGTTCGTGAGCGGTGTGGCGGTCTTTGCCGAAGGGTTTTTCTACAATGACGCGAGACCAGCTTCCTTCGCGTGTCTTGTTGAGGCCGAACTGGGCTAATTTGATGAGGATGCCTTCGAACTCTGCTGGGCTAACGCTGAGGTAGAAGAGGCGGTTTGCGGCAGTTCCGGATTCTTCATCGAGTTTATTCAGCCGCTCGGCGAGAGACTGATAACCTTCATCGCTACCGAACTCACTGCGGTGGTAATGCACCCGAGTGGAGAATTCGTTCCACACATTTTCATCGAGTCCGGATCGGGAAAATTTTCCGATGGCCTCGTGGAGTTCTGTGCGGAAGGAATCATCGGATTTTTCGCGCCGCGCGAAACCGGTGATGTGGGTCGTGGCGGGCAGATCTCCGTCGGCTTGGATATTGTAGAGAGCCGGGATGAGCTTTCTGTAAGTGAGGTCGCCTGAGGCGCCGAAGATCACGACGTTGCAAGGTCTGGGAAGGGCTCGATTGGAGAGGCCTTCGCGCAACGGATTAGAGGGACGTTGTGGGGTCGGGTTCACGGCAGTGGGATTTGTTCAGGACGACAGGAGAATTGGTTAACGGGAAAACCGTTTTTTGGAAAGAGTGAGGAGCCAAGGGCGCGACTTCGCGGATGAGGGGAAGGCGTGTTTTGGACAATGGAATTAGTGAGGAAGTGGGAACCGGCGTGTCAGGGCCTGAACACTTTTCCGCACAGATTCTAAGTTGGCCGTATCGGTGCTATTGGTGAGTGTGCGATGGATGAGGTCGGCGATTTCCATCATTTCCTCTTCTTTCATGCCGCGTGTGGTGACTGCAGGCGTGCCAATGCGGATGCCTCCCCCGAGGGTTATTTTTTCAGTATCGAAAGGAATTCCGTTTTTATTGACGGTGATGCCTGCGTGATCGAGGGCTTCCTGGGCGAGTTTTCCATTGAGGCCTTTTGGCCGGAGGTCGACGAGCATGAGATGATTGTCTGTTCCTCCGGAGACGATGCGATAGCCGTGGTGGGTGAGTTGAGCGGCCAGAGCCTTGGCGTTGCTGACGATTTGAGCGGCGTAAGCTTTGAAGGAGGGTTTTAAAGCCTCGAGGAAGCAGACGGCCTTGGCTGCGATGACATGTTCGAGAGGGCCGCCTTGGCAGCCTGGGAACACTTGGCCATCGACGGCCTTTGCGTATTTTTCTTTGCAAATGATCAGTCCGCCACGAGGGCCTCTGAGGCTTTTGTGGGTAGTGGTGGTTACAAAATCTGCTAATTCCACGGGACTGGGGTGGACCCCTGCAGCGACAAGTCCGGCGATGTGGGCCATATCCACAAAAAGGTAGGCTCCGACTGAATCTGCGATTTCGCGCATTTTTTTGAAGTCAATGATGCGAGGGTAAGCGCTTGCACCTGCGGTGATCATCTTTGGTTTGACCTCGAGAGCGACCTTGGCGAGGGCGTCGTAGTCGATCCGCTCGTCGGTCTGCGAGACGCCGTAATGGACGATGTCGTACAGACGGCCAGAGAAGTTAGCGCGGTTGCCATGGGTGAGGTGTCCGCCATGGGCGAGGTCCATGGTGAGGATGCGGTCTCCGGTTTGGAGAACGGAGAAGTAGACGGCCATATTGGCCTGGGAGCCAGAGTGGGGCTGGACGTTGACGTGTTCTGCGCTGAAGAGTTGTTTTGCGCGATCGATGGCGAGTTGCTCGATGACGTCGACGTTTTCGCATCCTCCGTACCAGCGGCGGTTCGGATAACCCTCGGCGTACTTGTTGGTGAGGCAGGAGCCCTGCGCTTCCATGACGGCGCGAGAGGTGAAATTTTCCGATGCGATGAGTTCGATGTTTTCGAACTGGCGTTTGGATTCAGCTTCGATTGCCGCAAAGATTTCAGGATCGGCTTGGGAGAGGGAAATGGTGTCAACGGCGCCAGTGCCGATATGTTCGAGTTTTTCGACCCGGCGTTCGTGGCGTCCTCCGGCAAATTCTGTGGAAAGGAAGGTGTCGAGGATGCGAGATGCGGTGGCGCCATCGACGTGGGCGGCGCCCATGCAAAGCACGTTGGAGTTGTTGTGTTGGCGAGTGGTCCGGGCGTCATCGACGGTTTGGAGAAGCGAAGCGCGAACTTGGGGGAAGCGGTTTGCGGCGATACTCATGCCGATGCCGGTGGTGCACATGAGCACGCCGAAGTCGGCTTCATGGCTGGCGACCAGATTGCAGACTGACTGGGCGTAGTCTGGATAGTCGACGCTATCGCTGGAGTTGACCCCGAAGTCTGTGACCACATGGCCGCGTCGTGCGAGGTGATCGTGAACAAGTTTTTTAAGTTCGAAGCCACCATGGTCAGCGCCGAGGGCGATGCGGAGTGGACGGTTTGCGGAGGCGGTGGTGGCTGGGGAAGCGGAGGAGGCTTGTGCGGAGGTTGAATCGCTCATGGGATTAGAATCGATGAAGTGAATGAGGGCAGGGATGGCCTCGCGGATGGTGTCTCGGGTTTGAAGGTAGGCGTCCAGGCCCATGCTGATGGGATCTGGGACCTGTTTTGGGAGGGAGGGGGAGAATTCGCAAACGAGGCGAGTTTTGCGAGCCGCATGCGGGAAAAGAGTTTCGAGTGCATTTTGATGGCCGCTCGTCATGCAGAAAATGTGAGTTGCCCAGTCGACCAATTCTTTTGAGAGGAGCCGCGAACGATGCTTTTTGATCGAGATGTGCAGTCGTTTGCAGGCTTCTTGGGCGTCGTGGCTGGCGGGTTGGTTGCTTGCGGCACTGACCCCTGCGGAAGCGACTTCGATATCGGAGCGTTCGCGCACAGCATCGCGAAAAAGCGCTTCAGCCATGGGGCTGCGGCAGGTGTTGCCGGTACAGACGAAGAGGATACGTTTTGCCGCCGAGTTGCTCATGAAAGGAAAGAAAGCCAACTTTAGGAGGCTTCTTTGCAGCAAGTCAACGCGACCTCCCTGAAATGGAGCGGCAGGAGGTGAGGGCGGGGGTTATTCGGCTAGGGCGTCTCGGAGAGCGTCTCCTAGGAAATTGAGGGAAAGTAGGGTGAGGCTCATGGAGGCGGCAGGAAAGAGGAGCAGCCACCAATGGCTTCGGATGGGGTTTAAGGCTTGTGCGCCGTCGCTCAAAAGGGATCCCCAACTGGCTTGAGGGGCCTGGACTCCGAGGCCGAGGAAGGAGAGGAAGGATTCGTCGAGCATGACGGCTGGGACTGTGAGGGTGAGGTAGACAACGATGACGCCGGAAAGGTTGGGCAGGAGATGTCTGAGGACGATGCGGGAGTGGCTCTGGCCGAGGGCCCTAGCGGCTTCTACAAACGGCAAGGTTTTGAGGGAGAGGACTTGGCCGCGAACGATCCGTGCCATGGTGAGCCATTCGATGGCGCCCAAAGCGAGGACAAGAATGGCGATTTTGGTGTAACCGACCCAGCGGCCGTCTTGAATTGGGGCGAGCCAGCGTTGCAAGAAAGGGTCGAGAGCGAACGTGGCGAGGATGATCAGGATTAGGCGCGGGATTGCATACAAGACGTCGACTAAACGCATGAGAAGGGCGTCCAAGGCGCCCCCGACATAGCCTGCGAGCAGACCAACGGAAGTTCCGATGAGGAGGCTCACGAGCGTTCCGCTGAATCCGACGAGGAGGGAGATTCGGGCTCCTTCCAGAGTCCGCGCAAGGAGGTCGCGCCCGTTGACGTCAGTTCCGAAAAGGTGTTCTGCGCTGGGAGGTTGGAACGACTGTGGTGAGGTTGCGTGGGGATTGGTGCGGAGAAGTTCGGGGAGCAGCAGGGCTGAGAGAACGATGCCTAAGAGAAGGGTGAGGGCAATGCGTGCGGCGGGGCGCTTTAACAAGCGCCGGAGTAAGCCCGGGCGCGCGGTGGAGTTTGAATTAGAATTGGAGAGTCTGGGTTGGCTCATGGCTCAGGCGTCGAGGCGGATGCGAGGGTCTAGCCAAGTGTAGGCAATGTCGACCAGCAGGTTCATGCCCACGAGAAGAACGCAGTAAACGATCACGACGCCTCCGAGGAGAAACACGTCTCGGTTGAGGATCGCATTGACGAAGAAAGAACCGGTTCCGGGGAGATTAAAGAGGGTTTCGACGACAATAGATCCGGTGAGGAGATTGGCTGCGAGGGGGCCCAGATAGGAGACGACAGGGAGGAGCGCGGTTTTTAGAGCGTGGACGTAGAGGACGCGGCGTTCGGAAACCCCTTTGGCGCGGGCGGTTCTAAGAAAAGGAGCCTTGAGGGTTTCTAGAAGGGAGGTGCGGGTGAGGCGGGCGATTGAGGCAATGGCGGGGCCGGCGAGGGTGATGGTGGGAAGGATCAGGCTTAAAGGGGAGTTGAGGCCGCCAACCGGGAGCCACCGCAAGCTGAGGGCGAGGCCGAGGATGAGCAAAGGCCCGGTGACGAAGGTCGGGATACTGATGAGGGCGAGTGCGCCCAACATGGAAGTGGTGTCGGAGAGGGTGCCGTGGCGGATGGCGGCGAGGCTTCCGAGCCAGATTCCCGCACAAGAGGCGAGCAGGAGGG
>CANFNA010000095.1 GCA_947448395.1 Chthoniobacteraceae bacterium | reverse complement strand
GGTGTGGATGTAACTGACGAGTTGAGTAAATTTGTCGAATGGGGGGATGGGGGAGCGTGACTTGAGACAGCCTCAATTGGATTGGTCAGCTCTTCTACGGTCAGCTAAAGTTTTAGTTTGGATGGTCCCTAGACCAATGGCTAGGTGGACGTAGAGTTGATTTTAGACGAGTCTGCATTCCATAACTTTTTTAGGGATCCCCCACGTTAGGCAAAGCTGTCCATCCTTTATGAAACCATCTGCACGCGTAATATTTACACTTCTAATTTTCGCCGCGCTGTATTGTGGGCTTTCCACGGAATTGAAGGCCGATTTAGTCCCGGGAAACTTTGAGGCGCGCGTGGACTCTGTTTTGGTGAAGGTGAAAGTTGCGAGTGGAGGGCTTGCCAGCTCTAAGACCAAGGCTCTGACCGGAAGTGTTGTGAAGGAGGGAGTGGAGCAGTCTCTCCCCGCTACAGCGGTTCTGATTCAGCGCGTGGGCGATGACAAAAAGTGGGATTATGCGGAGACGGGAGTGGCTGGCTTAGATGCTTTGAAGCTCGTCTATGACTCCTTGGCTGACACTTTGGATGTTACGGTGGGTATATCTGAGACAGCGACTCAGGCACTTCATGCATACGCTCCTCCTCCGAATCAAACCATTGGAGGAACTTACGTTGTGGCATACCGCATTGATAATACTAACCCAGACAACGCGGTGGCTGCCATTTCCGGACAGTACACGGCTTTGAGCGGAGGGAGTGGGTTGCTTCAAACGGTCACTTTGCCTGCGGAGGTTACCGCAAAATCAAACTTGGACTTGGTGAATGACTTCAAAACGGCCAGCGAGGCCATGGATGCGGGGAAGCTCTCTTTGAAGAGCGAGATAGTTTCGATCTTCAAGGCGGAGGGGAAGCTGAACGAGTTGAACTGGACCTATGGGGAGGCGGCCATCTCTGCACTCGAAGGGTTCGAAATTTATCTCAGCCAGACCGCTGGCGACCGCGATGTCCTAGATGTGCAGTATGATGCGAAAGTTCGAAAGGACGTGGAGGATGTGAAGTCGATGTACACTAACTTGATCAGCGATAAAAATATGGCTCTCGCTGATGCAGTGTGGGATGCCGCTGCAAACTCCGCCCTCACGGACTTGGGGGTCTATTTGGATCCCCTCTTCCCAGATGGTTACGCGGTGTCTCGGAAGAAAGCATTGGTGAAACTGCTTTGGCCGAAATTTTCCACCTACGTTGGCCTCATTCGGGAGCGGTATCTGAAGGCAGGTGCATACGCTCGTAAAAACGAAGATCCTGCTTTGGCATTGGAGGATCCGACCGCGTCTTATCTTGCCGCAAAGTCCGCCTACGATTTGGCTCATGGAGCTGCCGAGGCGGATCGCAAATCCATCCAGGTGACTCAATCCAACAAACTTTTGGTCAAGTATCAGGGGTATGGCTGGGCGGCTTTGAGTTTTATGGCGGGAGATTCCGCCCAATCTTCAAGCGGCGCGGTTGCTAAAATTTCAGGAGTATCTCCCGATGGAAGGCCTTGGGTTTCTGCAGCATCACTGTGCGCTCAAGATGCGATTGGAACTGGTGCCTCGATTGCGCTGAATACCCAAATTCCTCTCGGCTCGGGCTCTGCCAGTCTAGTTGGGGTTTATCCAGTTGCTCTGAAAGGGAGCACGGCGAGTGTGTCTGAAAAATCCGTTGTGAATCTGTCGTTTTCGGAGGGACTCTCGAGTGCCGCCCTGACGATGAATCGGATGAAGTGTCGCACGGAGGGCCCCATTCCGGTGGTCGCGAACTCGGGGACCGTAAATATTTTAGGAAAAACAAATACTCCAACCTCTTTGGTGGTCGGTTTTTCCGATCCGGTTGCGGGGTCTGCACTCACAGGGTTTGGCGCTCAATTGAAGTTAGCCGCAGCGGGGGTGAATGCGGTTGAAAAGCTCCTAATTGCTCCCCAAGGGAGCGACTTAAAGGTGACAGGCGGATCCTTGTCTTCAGGATCTGCTGCGTTTGGGAAGTTTTCCGGATCCTTCATTTATTCTGGAACGAGTGCAGCTACGGATTTTCAAGGCATCTTTGTTCCTTCTGACAGCGGGAGCGTAAAGGGGTATGGCAGTATTAAAGTCAATTCAGGTTCATCGGTCGTCGCCATGATCACGGAGGCAGTGCCTTCAGCGGATGAGAAAGCGCCTCTGGCTCCTATAGCCCCACAGGGCGTTATTTCTTGGGGAGGACTGAAGACGAGTTTGTTGAAGATCAACGTGGGAACTTCACCGGCGCCCAATAAAACAACGATTAAATTGATCCGAGGCAGTGGGGTTGGTGAGGTGGAAGTCGCTACTGGATTCGCGGATGCGAACGGTGACGTTTCCCTTGTAACGATGGGAGCTCCCAGTGGGTCGGATTATAGAATCCGTGTCTCGCGTGAATTTATGTCGGGCACTTTTTCTGCTACTAGTGCCACGTTTGCGATTACTCAAAGAGCCATTGCGGCGGGAGTATTTCAGTCGTTACTCAGGTACCAAGATGTGGCTGAAGATGGGGTCGGGATCGGCTCTGGAGAATTGGGCGTCACGTATAATTTGGGTGCCTTTTCTCCGAATGGGAATCCCTACCGTGCCCGCGTCAGTTTGACCACGACCGCAACTGGGGCGGTGACTGGAAAGTTGGAGTTCGTGGATTTGAAGCCGGTATTGGATGAGGTTGGAAATGCAGCTCCTTCATGGGTCGCTGAATCGGATGTTTTTCCGGTGAATGGAGGCAGTGAGGCGGCGACGCGAACTTTTCTTACGAGGCTGCCTGCCCTGTTGTCCTATACGCTGACGGGAGGAACTTGGACGCCGTCGACCTATGATATTCCGAATAATCAGGAGCGTGGAGAGCCTGGATTAGCGATGTCCATCCCGATCGTATCTTCAACCAAGGTGGATACAGGGCATCGGCTAAATCTTTTTCTGCGGAGCGACAATTTGGACAACCCGGTGGAGCTTGGAAGAGTGAGTGGTGATCAGGCGCCGCGAATGGAAATTTCTTTGGTTTTATCGGGATCCGCTAAGGAGGGAGGCGCGGCTAACTTATTGGGAAACAGTACTCCTGCCGCGAAGGTTCTGACGAAGGCCGCTGGAACTTACACGACTGGAGGAGCTGGGCTCGGTTGGAAGAAGCTCAGGAGTGTTTATACATGGCGGGTCGGGACCACGCAGACGGTTTCTTATACCTGGAAACGCGGAACCGTTTCAGGCACGGGCTCTGCCTATGTGGGCTCGGACGGGAATATTCCATTCTCCTGCTTGGTGCCGTCGATGGAGACAGGGACTTTGGTGTATCCAACTGGGGCGAAGAGCGCTTTGGGGGCTGCTGTGACGGCCTCCAGCAAGATAACGATGACGGGAGTTGGAATGATGGAGGCGCGGCTTACGCGGCGGTCTGCAGATCCAAATTTGCCGATTTATGATCTTGGAGGAGAGTCGCTGGCATTCTTCACGGGGGCATCTTTGGAATCCGGTCGATACAAGAATGCCTGGAATTCAGCGGCTAACAGTCAGAGTTATACGGGGCCGAAGCCTGGTGGGTTTGGATGGTCGGAGTGGATGCTCACCAATGTGCTTTATAAGCCGATGCCCCAGACTTCGAAGATCGTGGCTGGGCAAGAGTACGATCTTCGCATTGAAAACACTCGGACCGGAAACTCTTGCGTTTACACGGTGAAGTTCGGGCTGACCGGGACTACGGCAACCGTAATCTCGATCACCCCCTCGGCCGGAACAAGTGTGGTTAAACGTCTGGCATTGGTCACGACCACAGGAGTTTTCAGTGGATCTTTCGTGCCTCCTTGGACGACTACCACTGCGACTGCGAGTGGGAATTATGTCAGGGACGATTCGTCTACCGAACCCAATCTCTGTGTGCGTGGTGTGACGACGGATCCGACCGTGGTCTGGTCGCTTTACAAGAAGTAGGTCATGGATCTCTCGCCCCAACAAATCCTTTGATTACCTCTGCTGAAGGGCTTGGGTAGCCTCTTCGTTTAACCCTAAAACCCGTCCTTTGAAGTCTCAAATTCCCCGCCATCCCACCCGCCTCTACCTGATTCGACATGGGGAGGTGGATTTACGTTACCGTCAGATTTTTGGTGGTTCTCGCATCGACATGGAGTTGTCCGCGCTTGGACACGAGCATGCGCAAGCGCTTGCCGATTGGTTGGGAGAAAGTCGTGTGGATGCTGTGTACGCCAGTCCGATGATTCGGGCGCGTCAAACTGCGGCGCCTCTCCTTCAAGAGAGGGGAATGAATCCGGTTATTTTGGATAACCTGAGAGAGGTCGATTTTGGGGACTGGACGGGTTTTCGGTGGGATCAAATTCAGGAAAAATTTGGGATAGCGGCTTACGACTGGTTGGACGTTCTGGAGAACGGCGGCATTCCGAATGGGGACACGGCTGACGCGTTGAGACAAAGAGTGCGCCCCTGCGTGCAGGCTATTCTTGATGACAATGCGCACCGCACGGTGGCTGTGGTATGCCACGGAGGGATTGTGAGGGTGATCCTTTCGCTCCTGTTAGAGGTGCCGCTCGCGCACATGGCGCATTTCAACGTCGACTACGGCAGCGTGACGATGCTGGAACTGCAGCCTCACAAAAAACATGCGATTGAAATCGAGCTATTGAATTTTTGCCCTCTTACGGACCGGAAGGGTGCGGGGCGTGAGGCTGTTGAGCGATTAATTCAGCGTTGAGGTTGCTGGCTGCTGGGATGCGGCATGGCCGTCCGGCTTCGCCTGTTCCGCCGGAAAAGAGCTGTTTGTCCGTGCAGGATGGGCGTACAATGCGCGCCATGAAAGCCCGCCCCCACTTTGCTTTCCTCTTGGTTTGGATCCTAGCCGTTTGTGCGGCCATTTATGGAGTTCCTGTCGCGCTTGCTGGAGTGTGTGGAACGTGTCGAGGATCCGGGACCAACAATTTCCCATGTACTTTTTGTAAAGGAACCGGGCAGAGCAACGGCTTTAAATGCGGGTTTTGCAACGGACGAATGTTCGGGAAATGTTCTTCGTGTAATGGCGTGGGTCAAATTCCTGATTCCGGCACCGGCGGAGGACCGAGCACGCCGCAGGGAATTTGTTCGACTTGCAAAGGGGCTGGAACCGGACCTTTCCCTTGCTCGTTGTGCAAAGGGACTGGGCTGAGCAACGGGTTCAAATGTAGTTTTTGTAACGGAAGGCGCTTCTCGAAATGTTCTAGCTGTAATGGCACCGGCCAACGTTGAGCGCAGGCTCATTCGGTCGGGAGGGTTTTCCAAATCCACGATCGAGACTCCGTCATCTCTTCGATTGCAACGGAGACGCCCTCGCGCCCGAGGCCGCTATCTTTGGTGCCGCCATAGGGCATGTTCTCCACGCGCCAGGTGGGGATTTCGTTAATCAGCACGGCCCCCGTTTCCAGTGATTCGAAAGCCTTCCATGCCTCCGCAAAATCTCGAGTAAAGATGCCAGTTTGAAGACCGTATCGCGACTGGTTCACCGTTCCGAGGGCTTCCTCGAAGCGTTCATAGGAAGCGAGGCAGAGAACGGGAGCAAAAATCTCCTCAGTCCAGAGAGGGGATGTTTGTGGTACTTGCTCAAAAACGGCGGGCTCAAAGAAGCAGCCGTCGACTCGACCTCCGATAAGCTTTTGAGCGCCCGATTGAATTCCTTTCGCAACCGTCTCCAGAGTTCTTGCAACAGCGGCTTGCTCGATCATTGGGCCTAATAGGACGTTTGGGTTCCAAGGGTCGCCCATCTGGACTGAGGATTGGATGAAACTCAGGAGTGCGTCCCTGAATTCTGCATACCGGGATGAATGCACGAGGATGTTCTGGGCGCTAATACAGGTTTGGCCGGCGTACGAAAACCCCCCAGTTGCGATCGATGCAGCGGCTTTCTGAATGTCCGCGTCCGCATGCACGATGGCCATGGCATTTCCTCCGAGCTCTAGAGTTGCGCGCTTTCCCATTGCAATTCGATGTAGCTGTTTTCCTACGCGGTCGCTGCCTGTGAAAGACAGCATCCGGATGCGAGGATCTTCCAACAGTGATGGAACAGTCTCGTTCGGACACGTGATGACATTCAGGTATCCGGGAGGGATCCCCGCGGCTTCGGCGGCCTCCGCTAGATGGAGCGCCGTCAATGGTGTTTTTGGAGATGGCTTCAGAACGATGGTATTTCCGGCCGCGAGCGCTGGAGCGACTTTGTGAGCGACCAGATTTAGGGGAAAGTTGAATGGCGAAATCGCTGCGATAGGCCCAATGGGAAACCTGCGGGTGATTCCGAAGTGGTCTGCGCCTGCGATGGTCGCATCAAGATCGAGTAAACCGCCCCGCTGGTGACGTGCTTCTTCAGCCGCCAGCCTAAAAGTAGTCAGAGCTCGTTTCACTTCAGCTTGAGCCAATGACACCGGCTTGCCTGCTTCGGCCACGATCAACGCCGTGAATGTATCGGTTCGTGCCTCGATTGCGTCGGCAAAGGCCGAAAGCCTAGAGGAACGGAGGTGAGCTGGCTCTGTCCTGCTTTGGCGAAACGCCTCTTGCGCGGATGACACCGCATTCTGCACCGAGTCGAGATTTCCGAGCGGCACAGATGCAATGCTTTCCCCTGTTGCGGGATTGAGGACGGGAAAGCGGATGTCTTGGGAGATCCAAGAGTCGCCGATCCTGAGCTTTGGGTTCAGCGCGATTCCGGGGAGGGGATGTTTCACGGCGTGATTCTACTCCTGTGCGATTCGCTCCTCCCAGCTTTCCCTTGGTGGAGTGAGCTGGCAGAGTGGTGACTGAACTTTCCTCCCGCCGCCATGTCTGAACCAGGATTTACGGACTACCATGTACACACGCCCCTTTGCAGGCATGCCGAAGGGTGGCCCAGGGCGTTTGCTGCAAGGGCTGTAGAGATAGGACTGAGGGAGCTGGGCTTTTCGGATCATAACCCGATGCCTCAGCCATTTGATGATTGGCGCATGCTTCGCGAGGATCTGGCGCGATATTTTGAGGAGGTTGAGTTAGCCAGAGCTGCTTTTCCTCAATTGCCAATCCGGCTTGGGTTGGAAATGGACTATCTTGAGGGGCAGCAGGCCTGGTGGGAGGAGCTTCGGAATGAGGCTCCATGGGACTATTGGATTGGAAGCGTGCACTACATCCCGGAGGGCTGGGATATCGATAATCCGAAATATCTCGGGAGGCATCGCGACGCAGACCCTGCTGATATCTGGGCATCCTACTGGAAAGCTTATGAGAAGTGTATTCGCAGTGGGTGGTTCGATTTTGTGGGGCATCCCGATCTTCCTAAAAAATTCGGCTATAGGCCCAAGGGGGATTTGCGTCGCTATTACGAGCCTGCCATTCAGGCATTGGTGGACACAGGCTTAGCTTATGAGATCAACACGGCTGGATTGCGTAAGGACTGCCAAGAATTGTATCCAGCTTTTGAGTTTGTGGTGATGGCTTGTGATGCGGGGGTGCCAGTTCTCATTAATTCGGATGCTCACGCACTTCACGAATTAGCAGCTGGATTTGATGCCGCAGTTCAGTGGGTCAGAGACGCAGGTTACACCAAGACGGTTCGATTTTCGGGAGGGCGAAGAATCCAGGTGCCGCTTCCGGAGGAACCTCTGCGGATTTATCCATGATCTTACGCGCTCGTCATCACGTTGTCTCTTTCCCACGACGCCCATTGGTAATGGGAATTGTAAATCTTTCTTCCGACTCGTTTTCTGGAGATGGCGTTTCTGATCCCGATATGGCGCTTTGCCGTGCGCAGCAGCTTTTACGGGAGGGAGCTGATGTGATTGATATTGGAGCGGAAAGCGCTCGTACCAATCGTGGTCCCATTAGTGAGGAAGAGGAGGCGGAGCGTCTTTGTAGTTTTGTGGAGCGCTGGAAGGATGCTGGAGAAACAGCGTTGTTATCACTCAACACGTGGCGACCTGCGGTGGCTCGCGCCGTGTTGTCGATTGGCGGTGACTTGCTCAATGATATTGGAGCGCTTCCCGATGATGAAAACGCCCGCATTTGTGCAGAAACAGGAGCTGCGCTTTTAATCATGCATAGCATCGGACTTCCCAAGGTTCCGCACACGCATGTCGGATATGGAGATGTCTGCGAGGCGTTGAATGAGTTTTTCACCGAACGATTAGCGCTTTGCGACAGGGCGGGACTTTCGAGGGAGGCTATTGTGCTAGACCCGGGGATCGATTTTGCAAAACAGCGCTCTGACAATCTTAGGATCTACGCAGAGCTCGAGCGGCTCCAACATTTCCAGCGCCCAGTGCTTCTTCCGGTGTCTCGCAAAACGGTGATTGGAGAGGTGCTTGGTATTCCAGAGGCTGCAAAAAGGGACGCAGGGACGGTGGCTTGCATTGTGCAGGGGATGCTCCGCGGCGCTCACATTTTCCGAGTACACAATGTTATTGCGGCAGTACAGACGATCCAGGTCATGGAAGCCGTTCTCCAGGCAGAGGGTCATTCACATTGATGTCGTTTCAAATGCTCGAACTCGAGCGAATCCCCTGAGTTATTCATCTCTTCAAATGAACTATTATTTCCCGTTTCGGCGTTGGATGTCTGGCCTGATCGGCCTCCTTTTTATTCTTGGGATGCTGGCGTTTCCAGCGCTTGCACAGGAAGCGAAGTATCATCCCGACTTGCTCCCGAAAAGCCGCGAATACTTCGAGTTGCGCGGAGGTCTTCAAAATAGCGGTTCGAAATTTGTGACAGAAAAGAAGGGGCGTGTGGCTTTTCTTGGAGGATCAATTACCGCGGCGTTTCCGGGCTGGAGAGAGTCCGTTATGAAGTGGCTTCAAAGTCGGTTTCCGGACACTGAGTTTGATTTCATCGGAGCTGGGATCGGCTCGCTCGGATCGGTTCCGCATGCTTTCCGATTCGAGCGGGACGTGCTCTCCCGAGGGGGTGTGGATTTGCTTTTTGTCGAAGCGGCGGTGAATGATGCGACTAACATTCCGGAGCAACCGGTGCGCATGCTTCGCGGAATGGAGGGGGTGATCCGACATGCGCGGAAACTCAATCCCTACACCGATATTGTGCAGATGCACTTTGCCATGCCGGAGCACTTGGACAGCTACCGCAAGGGCCAACGGCCAGAAGTGATTTCGATTCATGAGAAGGTGGCAGACGCTTATGGAAATCCCTCTTTAGATCTCGCTATGGAGGTGACGGAGCGGATTGATGCAGGGGAGTTTACGTGGGAAGGAGATTTTAAGAATCTGCACCCGTCGCCATTCGGGAATCAGCTATACGCGAATAGCATCGCGCGGATGCTCAAAGCCGCATGGGAGAATCATCCAGTTGGGACACTCAAAAAACATTCCCTGCCTGAGAGGTCTCTGGATCCACAAAGTTATACCGATGGCCGCTTCGGGAAAATTGATTCTGCGCGGCTCGTGAAGGGATTTAAATACATTGAGGACTGGGCGCCTGTGCTCAAGGCCGGGACGCGGCCTGGCTTTGTGCACGTCCCTGCTCTAGTGGGCACAGAGCCGGGTGCTGAATTGGAGATTTCGTTTGAGGGCCGAGGGGTGGGATTAATGATTGGGTCGGGCCCTGATACTGGAATTGTAGAGGTTTCGTGTGATGGAGGTCCGTTCAAGGCGGTCGATACGTTCACGAGGTGGAGCAGCTCGTTGTATTTGCCTTGGGCGTTGATTTTGGAGGATGAACTGTCGCCAGGGCACCACGTAGTCCGAGTTCGCCTTTCATCGGAGCGCAATGAAAAAAGCCAAGGAACAGGGCTTTACGTGTTTCAGATTTTGCAGAATTGAGCGGCCTTTCGAGGAGAAAAGCCCTTCTGATCCAATCGTTCGATGAGCCTTTCACCGCCGAATGACTTTGCGTTGTGCGAGCTTGTGCAGAGTGAGTTCGAAAGGATGTTTGGTCGGGCGCCTGAGTCCATCTTGCGGGTTCCAGGCCGCATCAATCTCATTGGGGAGCATGTGGATTACCAAGGGGGAACGGTTTTGCCTGTGGCGATCGGACTTTATTTAATGGCTTCGGTGGCTCGGTTAGACGTAGCAGAGGTCCGAGTTTGGAGTGGTGAGTGGGCTGGCGAAAATCGAAATCCGTCCGTGATCGATCTCGATGTGCTCTTGGCGCGAAAGGGGAAAGATAGCTGGCTGAATTATATCATAGGCGTTCTTTCTGGTCTGAAAGCAAAAGGGATCTCGATCCCAGGGTTTGAGATGGTGTTGGTGTCCACGCTGCCTGCGGGTGCTGGATTGAGCAGTAGTGCGGCTTTGGAGACGATCACCGCCTTGGCTGTGGAGGCCCTCACAGGAGAGTCCTTGGACGTTGTGGAGAGAGCGTTAATTTGTCAGCAAGCGGAACATCAGTTTGCCGGTGTGCCGTGTGGAATCATGGATCAACTGGCTGTTGCAGCTTGTCGAGCCGGACATGCTTTGCGAATCGATTGCCGAGACCTTTCGATGGAGTGGATTCCGCTTCCCGAGGAGTATGCGTTGGTTGTGGCAGCTACCGGGGTCAAACACGCTTTAGTCGACGGAGAGTATCAGAAGCGCAGGGAGGAATGCGCGGAGGCGTGTGTGCGTTTAGAAGTTTTATCGCTGCGGGATGTGAGTTTTTCGGATTTGGAATCAGTGCGTGCACAGCGTCTCGGAGAACGACTGCGAAAAAGGGCCTATCACGTAGTGAGCGAAGTGATGCGTGTTTCCGCGTTTTGCGAGGCTTTGAAGAGACGTAACGTCGAAGAAATCAGTCAGATCATGCGATCGGGACACCAGTCACTTCGAGACGATTTCGAGGTGAGTTGTCCAGAGTTGGACGCTCTGGTGGAGGCCGCATATCGTTTCGGCCCGCCGCATACCATGCCAGGATCGCGGATGACTGGGGGCGGCTTTGGAGGCTCGACAGTGAGCCTCGTGCACGTTGACAGGGTTGCTGATTTCAAGTCACACATGGAGGCTGCTTACCGCCATGAGTTCGGAAGGTGCCCGCAAGTTTTTGCGACGCGAGCCGCGGCTGGTGCTGAGATTCTTTCCGTTTACAGAGGGACGACTTTTTCCTCAAAAAGGACTCCCTAGAGCGCTGGATTTCTGAGGCGTGTCTCCCTTCTTTCTAGCGGTTGCGTGCAGCCTCTTGAACGGTATAAGAATTTTGTAGGATTTCGCGTACGCGATTAGCGTGGATTTCCTGTTCTGTCGTGTAGTCCAAGTTTCCGTCGGCGCCAATAATCGCGATGCCGAACTTGGATTTTAGTCCGTAACTTGCGCAGGCGGCAGCGCCCGCTGAAACGTTTAAAAATGGGATGTTTGACGCGACTGGCTCAGCCGACTCGTTTCGAAAAGCCACGACGAATAAGACCCGGCTGGAGGCGAAGTGATCGTAAGCGG
>CANFNA010000094.1 GCA_947448395.1 Chthoniobacteraceae bacterium | reverse complement strand
TGTACATCCCTTAAAACTGGGTCGCTTAGATGACTGAGAGATTCTGCCAGCGATCGAGCCGCTGCCGCACGGCCCCGGGGAGTCTGAAAACTGCTCTGGGCCGTGATTCGCCGGAGTTGATAAGCGAAGTAATCAAGAGCTCCCTCAGCTAACGATCTGAATGCCTCTCCGCCTTGAGAGCGAATCACCGAGTCAGGATCTTGTCCGGCCGGCATTTGGACCACCCGAACCGAAAGCTTCTCGGCCAAAAGAGACGGCAGGGAACGCTCCGCAGCTTTTTGACCTGCTGCGTCAGAGTCAAAACACAAAACTACCTCGTCCACATAACGCCTCAAAATCCGAGCCTGTTTGGGCGTAAATGCCGTTCCCTGAGGAGCGATGACATTTTGAATTCCGGCTTCAAAGGCCGTGATGAGATCCAATTGCCCTTCGCACACAATCGCCGAGCTCTTCTCAATCAAGGCACGTTTGGAGCGGTGCAACCCGAAAAGCACTGCGCCTTTGCTGAAGAGGGGCGTCTCGGGAGAGTTCACGTACTTGGCCGCCTTTGCGTCGGCCTGCAGCACTCTCCCTGAGAAAGCGATAACCTCCCCGGTATCGTTACAAATCGGGAACATCACTCGGTCCCGAAATCGGTCATAAATCCCAGAGCTCTCGGAATCGGGATCTCTTTGAGTCACCAATCCGCTGGCCAGCAGTTCCGCCCTGCGGAATCCCTTATCGGTGGCCCATCGCATCAACCCATCCCAGCCTTCAGGGGCGTAGCCCAACTGCCACGATTTAGCCGTCTCGGAATGAATTCCGCGACTTTTGAGATACTCCCGAGCCCTCTGTGCTCCTGAACTGCGGAGGAGATTGCGATGAAAGAATTCAGCCGCTTCTCGATGAAGCTCGAGCAAACGACGGCGCAAGTCCAAACGGTCCCGATCCTCTCGGGAAAGCTCCTGTTCCTCCAATCGGATCCCGCCCCGCTCGGCCAACCGTTTCAAGGCGGAGCCGAAATCGAGGTGCTCGTAGTCCATCACAAAGCGGATGACAGATCCACCCGCCCCGCATCCGAAGCATTTGAAGATTTGCCTGGCTGGATTGACGGTGAAAGAGGGGCTCTTTTCTTGGTGAAAGGGACAGAGCGCCTTATAGGTCGATCCAGCCCTTCTTAAAGGGAAATAACCACCGATAACATCCACGATGTCATTGGCGGCAGCGACTTGCTGAATGATTTCCTCTGAGTAACGGGCCACGGGGTGATTGAGACGATGAAGTTTGGGAGAGCGAAAATGCAAAGCATAGCGTCTCAACGATCGTCTATGCGATTTCGCATCCTGAAATTGGCACAGGATCACTCATCTCACGCATGGTTTTGAGAGAATCACGGCAAAACACGACTTACTCGGCCCTTGGGTCTCTTGAAAGAAGTGCGTTGAGAGCCTCGGGTGGAGTAATGGAACCGTCCAGAACTCGGCGGATCTGATCAATGATTGGGGTTTCTACTCCAAACTTACGGGCGCAATCGGAGGCGCTGTAGGTCGTTGGGACCCCTTCTGCAACCATTTGCATGGAGGCCGAAATGGCGGCAAGCGTTTCCCCGCGGCCCAAGCGCTCGCCGAGCGCGCGGTTTCGGCTGTGCTTTGAAAAACAGGTAACCATGAGGTCCCCGACACCGCTGAGTCCGTAGAAGGTTTCCGAGCGACCGCCCAAGGCGGTTCCTAAGCGCACCAATTCAGCCAGAGACCGAGTCATCAAGGCTGCCTTTGCATTATCTCCCAACCCGAGTCCGTCGCAAATTCCGGCTGCAATCGCAAAGATGTTTTTCAGTGCGCCCCCGAGTTCAATGCCCGTCAAATCTCCGTTGGTATAGGCTCTAAAACGCGAATTGCAGAACGCCTGTTGCAATTCGTGCCCCAAGTCCTCCGCCTCACATCCGAGCACAACCGCCGTGGGCGTTCCTTGCGCAACCTCCTCGGCATGACTGGGGCCTGAGAGGACTGCGATCGGGTGATCGGCCGAAATGGATTCCCTCAAAACCTCGCTCATTCGCAAGCCGCTGCCACGTTCCACACCCTTCGTGCAGGAGAGAAGAACCGCATCAGAGCGCAGCGAAAAGGTGCTAAGACGGGAGGAAACTTCGCGCATAGCTCGAGATGGGCACACGAGCAGAATCAGCGCTTTTTGCGAAACCTCCGCAAGATCGGCGCTCAGGTGGATTGCTTCCGGAAGAGGAACTCCCGGAAGGTAAACCCGATTTTCGCGATCGAGTTGGATTCGCGAGATGGCTTCTGAGTCATGTCCCCAGAGTGTGACTGGAAAACCATTGCGAGTTAGGAGTAGAGCGAGTGCGGTTCCCCAACTGCCGGCGCCCACAATTCCAATCCCGTGTTCTTTGAATGAAGAGGGCATAAGAGGAAGCTGCGGTTAAGCGGGGGTTGAAGACTGGGAATCGCCAGAAGCCTTCTCCGAATGGTCCGCCGGGTTCGGCTTCGCTTTTCTCCCGAATCGATTTTCAGTTCCGGCAACCAACCTCTGGATATTCTCTCGGTGCCGGCGAATCACCAGCAGGGCCGCGGCGCAACCGAATGCAAAGGTGACACGACTCTCCATGAGATTGTTTAACATCAGAATGAGTAGAGTAAGGGGAAGGGTGATCGCAGCGACGATGGATGCCAGCGACACGTACCGGAAAAAGCCAAAAACGAGCGCCCAAGTTCCAAAGACAACGCAGGTCGCCAGCAGAGGCATGATTCCCAAAATCACGCCCAAAGAAGTCGCGACTCCCTTGCCTCCTTTGAAGCGGAGCCATACCGGGAAACTGTGTCCGAGAATACAGGCCAACCCTGAAAATGCCTCCGCATAGGCCAAGATCTCGTAGGGAACCGGGTGTGGAACTCGATGAAAGGCTATCTCTCGACCCAACCAAACGGCGATCGCTCCTTTGGCTACATCCAACAGAAAGGTGGGGAGTCCCCATTTGGGCCCAAGCGTGCGCCAGACATTGGTGGCTCCGATATTGCCGCTGCCGTGTTGGCGGATGTCGATGCCTTGCAGCTTTCCGATTAATAGGCCAAAAGGGATTGAACCAATCAGGTAGGCGGGCAGGAGAATGAGCGAGAAATTGAGGAAGGTGAGTGTAGTCATGTTACGAAGCACGCGGACTTCCCATGGGTGGCTGTTTAGACCGGAGGGGTCAACCTCAGACACCATGGCGTTCGCTTTCGAGCGGTGGACCTGCTATGCCATTGGCCATGCGAGTCGAAAAGCTCAAGTACATCGTCTGGGCGGCTGATATGACCAGAGCCACCCAGTTTTACCGTTCCGTTTTTGACGCTGTCATTCGTCGGGAATCTGAGATCGTCACTGAAGTAGAGGTCGCCGGCGTCACCATCGGCATCCATTGCGGCGGCGAGGGTAAAAGAACCTGGACGGGCATGGCTTTTCAAGTGGCGGATCTTCATGCCGGATGCGCAGCGGTGCGAGCGGGAGGGGGAGTGCTAGTCCGGGAACCAGAGGATACTCCGGAAGAACCCGCCCACCTCGCTATGTGTGTGGATCCCGAAGGAAATGAGTTTATGTTAACCAAGGCCCGTCACGCCTGATCACCAATACGGAGAGCTGAACAGGCAGCACGCTATGCATTCTCATCCGAAGCACGCGCATCCTCATGAATCGGCTGGCAAGATTTCTCGGGGAGAGCCCTCCAAAACAGCTCTGGAAAATTCACTGGGTATCTTAAGAGATTTAGGCCACCGGATTACCGGCCCGCGAAAGGCGCTGTTGTCTGTGCTCACAAGTGAGCATGGACCGTTCACTGCAGAGGAGTTGCATTGCAAACTTTCGGGAAAAGGAGGGGACCCTGTAACGGTTTATCGCGGATTGGCGGCGCTGGAGGAGGCTAATCTCGTGCGGCGCTGTGACTTCGGCGACGGGGTTTATCGGTATGAGTACAACTCAGGCGAACATCACCATCACCACATCATCTGTCGGAGTTGTTCAAGTGTCCAAATTTTGGAGGTCTGCTTTGCGGATGCTCTCGAAAATCTGGTGCGGCAAATGGGCTATTCAAATGTCACCCATACCCTAGAGATTTTCGCCATCTGCAAAGCGTGTCAGAAGACCGCTCCGAACACCTAGAGGGTTTGTGAAATTCCTCCCCCTTCTGGTTCAACTTCGACGATTCTTTTTTGAACCCGTTTTTAGCGTTTAGCCCTTCAGCGCCGCGATGATTGCGTCGCCCATCTCCCGAGTATTGGTCCGTTGCGTGCCTTCGCTCCAGATGTCTCCGGTACGATAGCCTTGATCGATCGCCTTTCGCACCGCCGCGTCAATCGCATCTGCTGCGGCATGCTGTCCTAATGAATAACGCAGCAACATTCCCGATGAAAGAATCTGAGCGATCGGATTTGCGATCCCTTTTCCGGCAATATCCGGAGCCGTTCCGCCGCTTGGTTCGAAAAGACCGAACCTGCCCGTGGGAAGTTCCTTGGTTCCCAAGGACGCACTTGGAAGCATCCCCAGAGAACCCGCTATCATGGCCATCTCATCCGAAAGAATGTCGCCGAAAAGGTTCTCCGCAAGGACCACATCGAATCCACGAGGGTTCCGGATTAACTGCATTGCAGCGTTGTCGACGTAGAGATGATTGAGGGTGACTTCTGGGTATTGCTTTGCAATTTCGGTGACGGTTTTCCGCCAGAGAACTCCATTTTCCAAAACATTGGCTTTGTCGATAGACGTGACTTTCTTGCTGCGCTTGAGGGCGGATTGAAAAGCGACGTGTGCAATGCGTTCAATTTCACTCTGACGATACACCATCGTATCGATCGCAACGGTTTCGCCTCCCTCCATGTGCGATCCCTTCGGTTGGCCAAAGTAAAGGCCGCCTGTTAATTCGCGCACGCAAAGCACATCGAAGCCGCCTGCGATCAGGTTTTCTTTAACTGGTGAGGCGTGGGTGAGTTTGGGATAGCAAAGAGCAGGGCGCAGGTTGGCGAAGAGTTGGAAATGCTTGCGAAGCGGCAAAAGAGCGGCGCGCTCGGGTTGCTCGTTTGGAGGAAGACTTTCCCACTTGGGTCCACCAACTGAACCGAACAAAATCGCATCAGCCTGCTCACAAACTCGGATCGTGTCTTCCGGTAGCGCTTTTCCATCCACATCGATCGCGATTCCCCCGACGCGGGCTTCAGTCAGTTCCAAACGAAAACCGAACTGAGCCTGCACGACGTCGAGGACGCGGAGGGCTTCCGTCATGACTTCAGGACCGATTCCGTCCCCGGGGAGAACTGCGATACGAAAGGTTTGCATAGAACTCGAAACTTTAAGTCGGAGGTGGGTCCCACGAAAATACTGAAAGTTCCAATTTTAAAGCCTGAGTGATTTGGAGCGCGATTGGGTAAGTCAGATCCTAGGGGGGTTGGAAAGCCTGTTGTCTGAAACTTGGAAGTCCTCTTAGACTTCACCCCCTGATGCGCGCTTACCAAGATCTCTTGCGCCTTGTCATTGAGCAGGGCCACCACAAATCCGACCGAACGGGAACGGGCACGCTATCTGTGTTTGGAGCTCAAGCGCGGTTTGATCTCCGAGCGGGGTTTCCTCTTTTGACCACCAAAAAACTTCATCTCAAGAGCATCATACACGAGTTGCTTTGGTTTCTGAGAGGAGACACCAACGTGAGATCCCTGCAGGAAGTCGGGGTGACCATTTGGGACGAATGGGCGGACTCTCAGGGAAATCTCGGACGAGTCTATGGCGCTCAATGGACCGACTGGCGAACCAGTGACGGGCGTTCCGTGAACCAAATTGCCGATTTGATTTCGCAAATCCGCTCCAACCCAGACAGCCGCCGTCTTCTGGTTTCTGCTTGGAACCCAGGAGAAATTCCCCAGATGGCACTCCCTCCGTGTCATGCCCTTTTCCAATTCTACGTAGCGGATAAGCGCCTGAGTTGTCAGCTTTACCAAAGGAGCGCCGATTTGTTTTTGGGCGTTCCCTTCAACATCGCCTCCTATGCCTTACTCACCATGATGGTTGCGCAGGTATGCGATTTGGAACTTGGAGAATTCGTGCATACTTTTGGGGACCTGCATCTGTATTCAAACCATCTGGAGCAAGCTCACCTGCAACTTTCGCGAGAACCGAGGCCTCTCCCCATGATGCGTCTCAACCCGGATGTTCGGGAAATTAATGGATTCCGATTTGAGGATTTCACCCTCGAAAACTACGACCCGCACCCCGGTATTAAGGCTCCCATTGCGGTGTAGGGGAAACGGAGTCCCGCTATCCAACTTCCTCGCTTTGTATGAAGGCAATCGCAGCCATGGCCGAGAATCGGGTGATTGGTTTTCAGGGAAAGATCCCATGGCATCTTCCAGAGGACTTTAAGTGGTTCAAAAAGATGACCCTAGGAGGGGCGGTGATCATGGGTCGGAAAACATTTGAGAGCCTCGGACGCCCTCTGCCGGGTCGTGAAAATGTCGTACTCTCTCGGGAGGGACGCGAGTTTTCCGGGGTTCGGACTGTCCGCTGCCTTGAGGAGGTCTTGGAGCAATTTGGCGGAAACCCCGACAGTTGGATTATCGGGGGGGCTGAACTGTACGCGCAGACGCTTCCTTTCTGTTCCGATCTTTTCCTGAGTGCAGTGCATGGAAACCCCGAAGGAGATGCCTTTTTCCCTCCCTTCGAGCATCTATTCAGAGAAGGGGAGTGTATTGCAGAGCACGTGGGTTTTTCGATTTGCCGCTATCAAAATCTTAGAGCGGTACCCTAGGGCCCGCTAAAAGGCCAAATCACTAAGAGGCCGTACCGTCGGAGAGCAGCGCGTTTTGAAGCATGGCCGCAAGATGTCCCTTCTTCGTATTGGAAAGACTCAGGACTGCGCTCAAAAGGAGTTCCGCTTCCAAAACCGGTACTGGATGAACGGATTGCTGCGAGAGGGTACAATTTTCTTTCGGACTAGTGACGAGAAGCTTCCTGCAGGCGAGTGGACGGTGTTCATAAACACGACAGAGGTTGTGCTCGCTCAAAAACACACATCGATTTTCCGAAACTGCGCCTGTGTTCCACTCTGGCGCATTGGTCGATCGCTTGGCTTGTAGGGAGAGTCGCTCCGCATCAAACGGGACACCTTTCTGGACGGCGCAGGCAAGCAATTCGGCTTCATCTTCCGTAATCTCAACCTCGAGATGACAGCAACCGGCACAACCGCTTGCACAACTCACTTTCACATGAGCCACGGTCATGAGGGCTTCGTTCATGAGGTGAAGAGCCAGCAGGGCACGCGGTTCTCCCGATTGAACCTCAAGTAAGAGGCGCTGATATTGGCTGAAACGTTCGCCCAATGCCTCCCGGAGCGTTTCGAAATGCTCCTTCGGGAGGTCTCTTTTTCTTGAATCCAGAAAGTGCCTCAGGCGCTCGGTCCAGATAGTGGAGCAGAAGTCAGAGAATTCGGTTGGGTGAGACCGGTCCATGAGAGGCGAGCACTGTTAGGAGTCTGGCGCTAGGTTAAAGACGATAGCAAGTTCGCGTCCTTGGTTTCTGGTGAAGTGGGGTTGTGCCAGGGAAGATGAGACGACAAGGGCAGGGGAGGGTGGGAGTTAATTCCTTCCTGTGAGTGGACAGCCTCGGGGGGTTGGCGCATGATGCAGACCTGCTCGTCCACCCATGTTTTTAGACGTTCTTCGCTCCGGTCGTCCCTCTGCCCTAGTCCGCCGATTTTCCAATCTTCTCCAACCCATGGAGGATTCTGAATTGGAAAAACTGGCGAGGCAGTCCGTGTCACTGACACGTCAGAACTTCGGAAGGACCATCCGGCTTTTCGCTCCACTGTATTTGTCGAACGAGTGCATCAATTCCTGTGTGTACTGCGGGTTTTCTAGAGAAAATGCCATTTTAAGGGTCACTCTCGAGGTGGATCAGATGGTAGAGGAGGCTCGGCATCTCAAAGCACTGGGGTTCCGAAATCTCCTGCTCGTGGCGGGGGAGCACCCCAAGTTTGTGTCGAATGGATATTTAGAAAGATGCGTACGGGCGCTTTCCGCGGAGATCCCCTCGATCGCCTTAGAGGTCGCACCGATGGAGACTCCTGAATACGAACCCCTCGTTCGGGCAGGCGCAGAGGCTCTCGTTGTTTACCAAGAAACCTACGATGAGGGGGTGTATCCGGATTTACACACCGCCGGCCCGAAGAAGGATTTTGCGTGGCGATTGAAGTGTCCGGAACGCGCTTATGAAGCTGGGTTTCGGCGCATTGGAATCGGTGCCCTGTTTGGTTTGAGCGAATGGAGGCGCGAGGCATGCGCGTTGGCGGCGCATCTGGAATTCCTCATGCGGGCATGTTGGAAGGCCCAATTCACCCTCAGTCTCCCAAGATTGCGGCCGTGTGCCGGTGAATTTCAGCCGAGTTTCCTGCTGGAGGATCGAGATTTGACCCAATTGATCTGCGCGTTCCGAGTGTGCTTTCCGCAGGTAGGGCTCGTTCTGAGTACTCGTGAACCGGCTTCGCTCCGTGACGCCCTCATGCCTTTAGGGATTACCATGATGAGTGCTGGTAGTCACACGGAGCCGGGAGGATATACCGGACAGGGGAGGGATGCATTGCATCTCACGATTCGTGGGAAAACGGTGGAAGCGGAAAACCTATCGGAATCCTCCTCAGCGACAGAGCAGTTTTCGATTGCCGACACGCGTTCGGTTCCGGAGGTGGTTGAAGCCATGGCTGAGCGAGGACTTGAAGCCGTTTGGAAGGACTGGGATTCGGCCATCCTTGCCGAGGTTTGAGGTTATCCGGAAGGACGAGTCAGCAGGGGTTCAACGAAGGCTACCATGAAAGTTCAAATTAATGGGGAAGATCGAGAGGTCGGGGACGTTTCTTCTCTTCAAAGCTTGCTGGAGTCTCTTGAGATCCCCTTGTCAACGTTGCTAGTTGAGCACAATGGCCTCGCTTTGAGGCGCGATGAGTGGGCGGAAAGGGCGATTCGCGAGGGCGATCGCCTCGAAATGATCCGAATTGTTGCCGGAGGGTAGTCTGCGGTTTCGCGGGTGGGCGGGCGTGACATGGCCTGTGATTTTGTTTCACACTGTTCGACTATGCAGAAGTCAGACGGAATGAATTACGCCCCGGTCGGCAAGCCGAGTCCGGTGGTCAAACCAGGCGAATTTGTATTTGCCGCGGTCGCCCTTGATCACGGCCATATCAACGGTCAGTGCCGAGGTCTGACGGAGGCAGGGGGCGAACTCCGGTACGTTTATGATCCGGATCCTGCCAAGGTGGAGCGGTTTCAATCAACTTTCCCGGGAGTCAAAGCGCTTCGGAGCATCGACGAAGTTCTAGACCAAAATGACGTTCAACTGGTTGCAAGCGCTGCAATCCCTTGTGAGAGGGGCCCCTTGGGATTAAGCGTCATGGATGCCGGAAAAGACTATTTTACCGACAAAGCGCCATTTACGACGTTTGCGCAATTAGAGGCAGCCCGCGACAAAGTGGCGAAGACCGGACGCAAATACGCCGTTTACTACGCGGAGCGAATTCACACCGAGTGCGGTGTGAGAGCAGGTCAATTAATCGAGGATGGGGCCATAGGTCGCGTTGTTCAGGTGATGGGAATGGGGCCACACCGGTCTAATCCTTCGACGCGCCCCGAATGGTTTTGGGACCCTGAAAGCAACGGAGGGATCCTATGTGATATCGGCTCCCATCAGTTCGAACAGTTTTTGACCTACTCAGGATGTCATGACGCGACTGTCGCGCGTGCTGCCGTTGCAAATTATCACCACAAAAATCACCCAAAGTTCGAAGACTGGGGTGAGGCAAACCTAGTCGGTGACAATGGAGCAACCAATTACGTGCGCCTCGATTGGCTAAATCCGCAAGGGCTCCGCACTTGGGGAGATGGACGACTTTTTATTCTTGGAACCGGCGGTTATATCGAATTGCGAAAATACCTAAATGTCGGGGCTGAGTTGGAGGGAGATCATCTTTTCTTGGTCGATGACAAGGGGGAGCATCATCTGCGCTGTCACGGGGAAGTTGGGTTCCCGTTTTTTGGCAAACTGATCCTCGACTGCTTGAACCGAACCGAGAATGCGATGACGCAAAAACATGCATTCAAAGCAGCCGAACTTTGCCTCAAAGCACAGGCTCAAGCCGTTCGCATCGAGTAAGCCCTTTAACTCAGCGCAGACACCAACGAAAAGTAATGGATCAGCAGTCTTCCGCTTCCGAACTCTCAGCCCTCTGGGCCCCTTGGCGCGTTGAATACTTCCAACAACCCATTCGGGAGGGGTTCCTCGAGGAAGCCGGCCGTTCAGAGGCGGCGGACCGGGCAAATCTCGTTCTTGTGAGGAAACGCTGCTGTTTCCTGATGATGAATCGGTACCCGTACTCGGTCGGACATCTGATGGTCGTGCCATTTCGCAAGGTAGCGGATCTGGGCGCCTTAACCGAGGGTGAGCAACTGGAACTGTGGGGATTGGCGACCATTGGGCAACGAATCCTGAGGGAAGTGGTCAAAGCGCAAGGATTCAACGTCGGATTAAATCTAGGAAAGTGCGCAGGAGCAGGAGTGGCAGATCACCTTCACCTGCATGTTGTGCCGAGATGGGACGGAGACCACAACTTCATGCCGGTGCTCGGTGGGAGTCGGGTTCTTTCGGAATCCCTCGAAACGCTTTACGAGCGTCTACTCATCGCAGTTTTAAGGACGGTCTAGGGAGACAAAGACGCGTCGGATAAAGGGAACTCAACAGATCTGGAACAGTTTGACGTTCCACTTCGTTCCAATTTGGGTCCAGAATTAAGGTTTGCTGTATTTGCATCATGAAACTGGATCCCACCCGTCTCCTTTCGTTTTCACGCTCCGTTGGCACTCCTTTCTGGCTCTATGACGCCGCTACGCTCCGGCAGCGCATTTCCGATATCAAACAACTCACTGGGGAAGGAATTCAGGCTCGGTTTGCGATGAAAGCCTGCCCGGCGAGCAAGGTTCTGCGTGAGATGCAGTCCGCGGGAATCTGGATCGATGCCGTGTCGGGGAATGAAATCCTCCGTGCAAAGAAGGCCGGTCACGCTACAGGGCATCAACCGCCGGTCATTCTCTACACAAGCGATGTGTTTCGCGACAACGCGCTCTCGGTTGTGATTGAGAATGGGATTCTCCCCAATATCGGATCGGCAGGCATGATCGAGGATCTCGAGTCGGCTGGATATCGCGGGCCGATTTCGATTCGAGTGAATCCTGGGTTTGGACACGGCCACGTTAACGCCTGCGACACGGGCGGCCCGAGTTCAAAGCACGGGGTTTGGTTCTCCGACTTGGGGCTGGTCGCTCAACGGGCTGCGCGCGCAGGCATGCAGGTCGTGATGTTGCACGCCCATATTGGGAGCGGCCCGCGCTTTGAGGAACTCCATGAAAACCTCGAC
>CANFNA010000093.1 GCA_947448395.1 Chthoniobacteraceae bacterium | reverse complement strand
TCCAAGGGAGCGTCGGGCAGGACTTAGCCGATGTCGCTGTCTCGCAGTCTGCCAACTACACCTTCTACGCGGGATTCGAGGGCCAACTCGTCAACTTTCCGCCGGTGCTTTCTCCTCTGACTCTAGAGCTCTCTGAAAATGGAACGGCACAGGTGGATCTCGTTTCTTCAGGCGTCGACTCAGACTACGATTTTCTGTCCATCCCCACGGTTTCTGCGGCAGGCAAAGGGACTGTGAGCGTTTCTGGGGCTATTCTCAATTATACCGTTGGAAAGGGTTTTGCTGGGGCCGACTCGTTTTCATTCACGGTGTCGGATGGTCTTTCTACGAGTAATGGAACGGTTTCTGTTGTGGACAGGATCGGGCCGTCGATTGCGGGGAGCTTTTCTCCCCTGTTGGTGGTGGCTGGTGCTAATGGAAAGGGCGTGGTTCCAAACTATCTCAAACAGGCAACCGCCTCAGATAACTCTGGAGTGGTGAAGTCGTTTGTGCAAACGCCCGCGGCGGGCGTTTTGCTGGATGGAGGAAGCTTTCGGGTGACACTCACCGCCACGGATGCTGCAGGGAATGTTTCCAATCAATCCGTCGCTGGGAATGTGGTGTTGCCGTTGGCCATCGCCTCCCAGCCTTTGGCTGCGACCACAACGGTTGGGAATCGTTTTTCTCTGACGGTGGGTGCGGCAGGGACTGGCCCGTTCACGTATCAATGGAGAAGGGCTGGACAGGCGATTTCTGGTGGGACTTCTGCGACGTGGACGGTGGCTTCTGCGAGTCTGGGGGATGCAGGATCGTATGACGTGGTGATTTCCAATCCTTTTGGGGGAAGCGTGACGAGCAAGGCAGCGGTGGTGGTGGTGAATGCGCCTCCTGCTTTTGTGACGCAACCGGTGGGGGCTGTGTTGAAGGCGGGAGCGAGTGTGAGTTTTTCGACAAAGCTGAGTGGAACGCTCCCCATGACGTATCAGTGGCGAAAGGATGGGGTCTCGATTGTGGGAGCGACCTCGGCGGCCTACACGGTGAGTGGAGCGAAGAGCGAAAATGCGGGGGTCTATGATGTGGTGGTGACGAATGTGGTGGGCAGTGTCACGAGTCAGTCTGTTTCTTTGGTAGTCAACAATCCGCTGGTGATTACGCAACAACCGGTTGGGGCGACTTTGATAGCGGGCGGAAGTGTGCACTTGAGTGTGACTGCTACGGGAACGGCGCCGATTACGTATCAGTGGAGGAAAGCGGGGGTGGCGATTGCGGGTGGGACGGGCGCTGCATACGGGATTGTTGGAGCCAGAGACACGGATGCTGGAAGCTACGATGTGGTGGTGAGCAATGTGGTTGGGAGTGTGACTAGTGCTGCGGCGAAGTTGACGGTGAATACGCCGTTGGTGATCACGTCGCAGCCTCGGGGGGCGACGCTCACGAGTGGAAGTCCTGCCAGTTTGAGTGTGACGGTCACGGGGACGGCGCCTGTGACTTATCAATGGTCAAAGGATGGGACTGCGGTGAAGGGGGCGACGCTTGGCAAGTTGACGATTGCGAAGGCGCAGCCAGTGGATGCGGGATCGTATCAGGTGACGGCGACTAATGCGGCTGGGAGTGTGACGAGTCAATCGGTGGCGTTGGTGGTGAACGCAGCGCCTGCGATCACGACGCAGCCGGTTGCGGCCTCTGTGACGGGAGGCACTCCGTTTACGCTGAGCGCGACGGCGAGTGGAACGGCTCCACTTTCCTACCAATGGTACAAGGCAGGGACGCTTTTAGCGGGAGGAACAGGGGCGTCTTATCGGGTGGAGTCGGCGCAGATTTCGGATTGGGCGCAATACTGGGTGGTGGTGACGAATTTTCTGGGGTCGGCGACGTCGAACAAGGTGCTGATTTCGATTGCGAGTCCGCCGAGTATCCAGAGGCAGCCGGTTGCAGGAATGGTTACGGTGGATACGGCCGGGAGTTTGTCTGCGACGGTGTTGTCTTCGATGCCGTGGACGTATCAGTGGAAACGAGATGGGGTGTTAATGGGGCAGCCGACGAGCATGCCGGCACAGACGAGCGCGACTCCGGCAGCGGTGACCTATGCAATTGCGAAGATGGCGCCTGTGGACGAGGGCAAGTACAGCGTGGTGGTGACGAATGCAGCGGGCACGGTGGAAAGTGAGTCGGTGGGGTTGGCGATTCGGTATGTGGCACCGAGGTTTCTGGGGGCGGCGTTGACGGCGTCCCGGCAAGTGCTGGCGATTCCGAACATTGCTGGAGCGTCCGTGAATGGCCCTGCGCTTGGAACGGTGAAAGGGAATGATGTGTTGCGGGTGGTGGTGCGCGGGGTGGAGCCGATGACGTTTGAGTGGGCGACGGTCGCGAAGAAAGTCACCACGGCCGGGGGAAGTCGGACGGTGATTGCCGGGCAGACGACGGCGAACTTGGACTTTTTGCAGATTCCGCCGAAGGGAGGGACTTATGTACTGACTGCGACGAACGCGTCGGGGTCGACGAGTTTGTTGTTCAATGTGTCCGGGGTGTCAGGGTCTGGGAGTGCGCCGGCGAGCAGTTTGCGGATTTTGGCACAGCCCGTTTCCCACGCCTCCAAACTGGGGATTCCGGGGTGGTTGTCGGTGTATGCGGAGGGATCACCGGCGGCGTATCGTTGGTACAAGAAAGACAATGCGGGCCATTACAATGCGGTGGTGGGTGGAGATGGGGAGGTGCTTATTTTCAATCCGTTCCGATCTGCGGATGCAGGGGTGTATGCGGTGATTGTTTTGGATGCTTCGGGGAATGCGCAGCAAAGTCAGGATGCAACAATGACAGCGATTCCTGGGGACTAGAGAATCAAACGAGCGAACCAAGAACACGTTTTATGGGAGTGACTGTAAACACCAACGCGGCCGCAGTGGCAGCGGCGTATAATTTGAGCAAGAGCGTTGCGATAAATCAGAAGAGTCTGGCGCGTCTCTCAAGTGGTTCGAAGATTGTGAATCCGAGTGACGATGCGGGAGGGCTTGCGGTTGCGGTGAGGCTTGCGGCGGCGCTGAAGCGGACTGGGGCGACGCAGAGCAACGTGGGGAATGCGCTTTCGTTTTTACAGACGCAGGAAGCGTCGCTTCAAGGGTTGAGCAATGTGCTGAACCGGATGTCGGAGTTGGTGTCGTTGATGCAGGATGTGACGAAGGAGCGGTCGGATTTGGAGAATTATGTGACGGAGATGCGGGCGCTGTCTGAGGAGATGAGCAAGATTCAGAGCGAGGCGTTTAATGGGATTCCGTTGTTCAGTCTGGCAGGATCTGCGACGCCGCTGGAGGTTGGGGTGTCGGAGGATGGCTCGCAAAAGGCGGACATCTCGCAGGCGGATTTGGGGCAGTTGGTTTATCAGAACATCATCGCGTACTCGGATACGATCGATGACATAGACCCGACGAACACGACGGATGGGTTGACGTTGGACACTTACAGGTTTGCGATTGATACGACTGCGACTTTGCTGGCGACGAACGGGGCGGAGCAAAGCCGGTTACAGATGGCGTTGGAGGCACTGAGTACGAACAACGCAAGTTTGGAAGCGGCGCAGAGTCGGATTGTGGATGTGGACGTTGCGCAGGAGGCGACACAACTGGCGAAGACGAATATTTTGGTACAGGCGGGAAGCGCGATGCTTCAGCAGGCGAATGCGAGTGCGAACATGGCCCTGAAGTTGATCACGGGCTGAGGGATGACGGATTAGCGGTAGCGTTTGGGGCGGAGGACGCGTCGACTGTGGGTGGGTGTGGGGTCTGGAGTTGAGGCGGTTGGGGTCTTCTTCATTTTGACGAAGAACCAACGGGAGAGTCGTCCTTCTGGGCAGGCGGGGGAAGTGACCTTGCAGCGGTAGTGAGCGGACTGAGTGGAGGCGTCGGTGAGGAGGATGAGTTCGGCGTGGTTTTGGCCTTCGACGGGGGTTTCTCGTGGCATGTTGAGGGTGCCGGAGAACCACTGGAAGCTCATCGGCTCGGAGCAGGCGACGGAGAGCTTTAGAAGGATGGGTTGTCCCTGCTCGACATCGAGGACGATACGTTCGAGGGAGTCGAAATGCGGGATAGGCTCGCTGGTCTCGGTGTCAGACATATGGGAGGCGGGATTCGCAAAAGGGGGGTGATCGCTTACATGAACGAATGCGTAAAGTCTGCAGGCGGACTTTTTCGTATCCGAGAGTTTTACGCGCATTGGCGATTTAAGCACCGCGAATGTTCCTTGGAACTCTCTTGCGGCTTGTCCTTCATTGCGTACGAGCCCGAGATGATTGGGTCTGGCTCCAAAAAAATGTACCGATTTTGACGTTGGTTTGCGGGTGAAATTGTATCCGTTCTTGAGCTTCGGTGGGGAGGGACTAGAGAGCTTTGGGATGATGTTTCCCAGTTCCTCCCTCTTTTTAAGGAAAGTGTCTCTCCTCGCCGCATTTTCGTTCCTTGCAGGGGGCTCCCTCTGTCTGCGCGGAGCAGAACTGATATCCGTGAAACTTTGGCCTGAGGGAGCGCCTGAAAAGCCCGGGGTAAAGATCGAATCCGAGACGATCATTCCGCCCAAGAATGAGAAGGATGTGATGCGCGTGACTAATGTGACGGTTCCGACGGTGACGGTGTATCGGCCCGAAAAACCCAATGGAACGGCGGTGATTGTGTGTCCTGGCGGCGGGTATGGAATTTTGGCGATCGAGCATGAGGGGACTCAGGTGTGTGAGTGGCTGAACTCGCTAGGGGTGACCGGCATTTTGCTCAAATACCGTGTGCCAATTCGCCAAGACACCCCGGGGTATGAGCCTTTACAGGATGCGCAGAGGGCGATTGGCGTGGTGCGGCATCATGCCAAAGAGTGGGGGATCAACCCGGCGCGCGTTGGCATTCTGGGGTTTTCTGCGGGTGGACATTTATCGGTGATGGCGGCTTTGCATCCCAATGAGCGGACCTATACGCAGGAGCCAGCTCTGGATGTGGAGGATGCGACTCCAAATTTTTTGATTCCTGTGTATCCCGCCTATTTGGTTTCCAAGACAGACCAATTTCAGTTGGTGTCGACGGTGAATGTGACGGAAAAGGCGCCTGCGGTTTGCCTGATTCATGCGCATGACGACAAGGGGCAGACCTCAGCGGCTGCGAGTGCGTTGCTTTATCTTGAGTACAAGAAGCTTGGGCTTCCTGCCGAGGTGCACATTTGCACCAAAGGCGGGCATGGTTTTGGAATGCGCCGGAGTGGTTTGCCTGTGAACGACTGGCCACAGAGGGTTGGGGAATGGATGCAGGCGATGGGGCTTTTAACCCCGGAGAAGCCCTGAGTGGAGGTGGGCATCTAGATGCTGGCGGGACCAGCACGGTGACGTTATTTTTTGAGACTGAAAAACTATGCAACTGACCGACGAGCAAAAGAGAGCTGTGACCGGATGGATTTCCGAGGGATTAACCCTAGCCCAGATTCAGGATCGAATGGGGAAGGAGATGGATCTGCGCATGACTTATATGGAGGCCCGGATGCTGGTAGATGACCTTAAGTTACTTCCTAAGGAGACGGTGGTGGAGGTTCCTAAGCCGGTTCCTACCGAGAATCCTATCCCTTCCCAAGCATCAGCCTCAGAAGGCGATGAGGCTCTTGAAGGGGAAGGGGGCGTTCCAGCGGGGGCTCAGGACGCTCAGGAGGCAGGAATTCCGGGCGAAGTGAAGGTGAAAGTCGATACATTGACGCGTCCTGGGGCGATGGTCAGCGGGAGTGTGACTTTCAGTGATGGACAGTCCGCAGGATGGTATCTCAACACCATGGGGCAGTTGGGAATGGTTCCTCCGAGTCCTGGTTACCGCCCGCCACAAGGCGAAGTCCAAACCTTCCAGATGCTTTTGGAAAACGAGTTGGCCAAAATGGGGATGTGAGAGGGCTCCCATTTTTGGTGATGAACATCGATCCACGCACACGTTCAGTGAGGAAGGGGTATGAGCGATTCAGATAAGAAGTGGGAACTGATACGCTTGCTGGTGGGTTTCGGGTTGGTATCTGGGTGTGCGCTCTTGCTGTGGAAAAACAGCATCCAACCACTTCTAAAGAAGGATAAGCTCGACCTGATGGAGTCGAGCGTGGAGGTGCGTGAAAAGTTTCAGGAATGGATGCACGCACAGAAAATGCAGGAGCGGAAGCGCGAGATTTTGGAGGAATTACAGCGGATCGAGCGGGAGGAGGCGGAACAGAATAAGAAGAAGCGCGGCGTGCCTGTGCGGGACGGGTCCGAGGGCGCAGCGAAGCCGGAACCGCGTTGAGTTTTCTTGGCGCGCCAGCCCGATAAAAGGGCATTGGACGAGGAAGAGAGAGGGGGACTCTAAACCATCAGTTGGCGCTTCAATTCCGCCATGGTGTCAGCCTGGCGTTTGAGAACGGCAGAGCGTCCTTTTTGAGCCATGACTTTCGAGCCTTTGGGATCCTTCGCCAAAGTGAGGACGGTCGGAATCAAACGCTCGAGGTCGGCTTCCTGATCAAAATCGAAAAGCCAATCACCAAGGCCGATGTCTCGCCACATGTACCCTTTGCTTGTTTGTTCCGCCCAGCGGCAAACAATCGCAGGGATCCCATTTCCGATGCACATGATGGGGGAGTGCATTTCGTTTCCGAAAAGGCCGGCGCTACGGGTGTAAACGGAGAGCGCTTCTGCGGTGAGCCAGTAATCTGGTTTCCAGACTGCCCTGGCTTTCAGTTCGGGTGGAAGGGGATCGTATAAGAGTTCTTTTCCGACACTCATCTGGGTTTGGTCTTCCGGGCAGATTAAAACTTTGAGGTCGGTTTGCCGGAGCACCTCGATGATCGCGTTGCGGAGGGGGGCATGATCGTGCTCTTTCATGGCCTCGTTCCGAGCGTGTTTCTTCTCATCCTTGGGCGCTTTTTTAGCGGGGATCGTCCAGTAGGGAGTGTTCCGAAGGCGCGGAATACAACACAGGAAGCGACTTTCCTCCAGGCCCGAGGCTTTGAGGAAAGCGGAGGCTTTTTCATCATCTCGTAAGTCGGTCGCGAAAGCGCCGTCTGGCGCAAATTCCATTAGAGGAGCGGTGCAGCCCTTTGACTTGGCGAATGCCAATGAGACGGAGTCCCGGAAGTACACAAATTTGGCATTGCTGAGGACGGCGATGGTTTTTGCGGTCGCATCATCGGATGCCGTTTGGGAGCCGGAGGAATCTGGGACGAAGGAGGGTCCCAGGGTTATCCCGTAAACGCCGTATGGTTTTCCGGTCTCCGCAGACCAACGCACCAAATCTTTTTGAGCGACCAGGGAAGGGCCAGAACCGTGGAGTAAAAAGTCGCACTCGGCAAAAGCGGCTTTTAGCTGGCTTGCATCCTTGACGATCTGGAGTTTTGGGAAACGCGCCAGAAGCATTTCTTCAACTCCGTTATCGACCCGACTGGGCCAGAGACGCACTTCCACTTCCGGTAGGTGTTTCTCTAAAAGAGCGAGAACTCCTGGGGTGTGCGCAATGTCGCCAATATTCACCGTTTGCCATGAGGAGCGCAAAAGGATGCGGCGGGTTTTATTGGATTGAGCGGATGCGGAGGCCGCACTGAGCGTCAATCCGAGGGCGGATTGGAGCAAGAAGGCGCGTCGATCAAGTGGCGAAGCGGAGGGGAATGGAAACGTCATGGAGGGAGAGTCTGGTAGGTTTCGAAATAGAGGTGGGGAAGGCGATTTGGCGGGATCAGGGCTTCTTTTTGGCGTCTGCGGCGGCCAAGATTTTCTTGGACTCAGCAGGGGACAGTTCGCGGACGAAAATGTTTCTCCAACGGATTTGTCCTCCGTGGGTTTGAAGCATGATTGGGCCGCGATCAGGCAGGGGTTTCGAGCGGTCTACATAGTTTTCCCAGACGGTATCATCGACCACGAGTTGGTCGTTAAACCACACCCAAGTCCGGGCGCCGATTTGCTGAATGCGGAAACTGTTCCATTCCCCGAAAGGTTTGTCGGCAAGCACAAGTGGATCTCTCCCTGGAGTGCCTGGCGTGTTGTTGAAGAGTCCTCCAGAGCCTAGCCTCGGTCTGCGGTCTGGACGTTTTGGGTCATCGGGTTGATTGATGTCCCAAATTTGAACTTGAGGCATGCCCCGCAGATAAACGCCGCTGTCTGCGCCGGGGACGGTCTTGTATTCGAGCCTTAGCTCAATATCGCCAAACTCATCTTGAGAGGTGGCGTAGGGACCGGTGCCTTCGTTCACGAGTTCGCTATTTTCCACCCGCCAATGGTTTGGGAATTGAGCGCGCTGATCTTGGAGGTTCGCGGCTTTCTTCTCTCCGTCGAGCTTTGCGACGAGATGTGGGTTGAGACCGTACCAACCGGAGAGGTCTTTCCCGTTAAAAAGCGATCGGAAGCCAGCGGGAGGTTGGGGCTGCTTCTCCTCTGCATTGGAGGTGGCCGGTGAGGTGGTGAAGGCGCATCCAATCAGGAAGTAGGCTCCAAGTCGTTGAATGAGGCGGTAGGGAAGTGGGGAGAACATGGGGATATCATGCGCCGCAACATAAACCCAGGAAAGGCATCAGTGTTTGGGATCAGCACGAAAGAGAGTGTGGCTTTTAGAATATCGGACCGCACTTTGAATCCCTCGCTCGGGGGAATATGGAGCCTCGGCTTCTTTCAGCGTGAGTGACGGATTTTATCGAGAAGGACAGCGGCGAGAATCACTAACCCAAGCACTACTTTTTGGGTGTAGCTTTCGACGTTTGTGAGGTTCATGCCGTTTTGAATGACTGCTATCGTGAAGGCACCGGTCAATGTTCCAAGCATTTTGCCTTCGCCTCCGCTCAGGCTGGTTCCACCCACCACGACGGCCGCGATTACGTAAAGCTCATACATGTTGCCGTAGGTAGCGGAGCCGCTTTTGAGTTGGGATGCCATGATGACCCCTCCCAGGCCTGCCAAGAGTCCGCTGGCAAGATAAGCGAAAAGCAAAACGCGGTTTACAGAAACGCCGGATAGGCGAGCGCTTTCCGAGTTGCCGCCGACGGCATAAAGGTACCGGCCTAATTTCATTCGAGACATGAGGACGTGCGCTGCGGCGTATAGGGCAAGCATCAGCACGACTGCGTTGGGGAGGTTGAAGAGGTCCGAGCCGCGGCCGAGCCAGACGAAAGACTCAGGAATTTGGTAGATCGACTGACCTTTGGAGAGGATGTATGCGGAGCCGCTCGAGACCAGCATCACCGCCAGAGTGACGATGAAGGGAGGGATTCGAAAGCGCGTAACCATCGCGCCTGAGAAGAGGCCGCAGACGCCACTCAGAAGAATTGCGGCGAGGCAACAAAAGGTCATGGCGATGCCGGAGGCTTCGAGTCCGCCGGCAAAATCGCGGATGAGTTTTGAGGAGACGACTGCCGAGAGGGCAATCAGGCTTCCCACAGACAGATCGATGCCGCCTGTCACGATGACGATGGTCATGCCGATTGCGACGATGGCGATGACCGCAATTTGATTTGCAATATTGAGTAGGTTTTCGGCCTTTAGAAAGTTTGGCCAGCGATAGCTCTTGGCTTTGATGATGGAAGGGGTTCCGAGGGCGGGGAAATCTGATTTAACGTCCTCAAAAAGCAACCAAGCTCCGGCGGTTCTGGTGCAAGCGATGATATCGATTTTAGTTCCCTCATTTGAAAGCCTCACGAGGTTGTCTCTGACTATTTTTGGTTCTCCGCGAACAACGCCCACCAGGTTTGCGCCAGAGCGTTTTAAATTAGCTTCAAGCTTAGAAACAAAGGCGGTGTCGTCGAGGCGCTCGGCACCAGCGATGAAAACACGGGGATTTTTCGTGGGATGTTCACGAATGAGCAAGGTGACTGCATCGGCGCCAAACTCGCCTTCCGGCGATTGTTCGGTGTAGGTCACGATACTGAAGAAAACGCACAGAGCGGCGAGGGCCAAGATCATGCCGTAGTCGGCGATGAGTTTTGAAAGGGGGTTTTTCATGGGGGTTAGGCGACGGCCAATTGCATGACCTGCTGTTGGGTTGCGGTGCGAGCATCGGAGATTTCTCCGGTGATGCGGCCGGCATGCATTACGAGGATGCGGTCGGCCATGCCGAGCACTTCTGGAAGCTCCGAGCTGATCATGAGGATTGCTTTTCCTGCAGCAGCGAGTTCGTTCATGAGTGTGTAAATTTCGTATTTGGCTCCGACATCAATGCCACGAGTCGGTTCATCAAAAATGAGGACATCGCAATGGCGAGCAAGCCACTTGGCTAGAACCACCTTTTGCTGATTCCCTCCGGATAGATTCTTTGCGAACTGCTTCGCCGACGGGATTTTGATGCGCAGCTTCTTCACATAATCAGCGAACTCGGTGTCCTCGCTGGGTTGATCAACGAAACCGGCCCGCGAGAGTCGCTGCAGATTTGGGAGGCCAAAGTTTTCGAGGACAGAGCGTCCGAGAACGAGGCCTTGATGCTTCCTGTCTTCGGTGAGGAAACCAATCCCGGCTGCGATGGCGTCCTGAGGGTTCGAAATGGCGAGGGGTTTACCATTTAGAAAGAGTTCGCCAGAGTCTCGGCGATCGGCGCCGAAGATGAGGCGGGCCGTTTCAGTTCGTCCCGCACCGACGAGACCGGTGAGTGCGAGGATTTCGCCCTTTAGCAGATGAAAGGACACGTTTTGGACGGCGGTATCGCGATTTAAACCCCGCGCTTCGAAGCAGAGTTCCGAGGCGTAGTTTTTCCGTGCGGGAAACTCGTTGCTGAGCTCGCGACCTACCATGAGCGAAATCATTTCATCGCGGGTGAGATTCTGGATGGAGCGCTCTCCCACATTCTTTCCGTCGCGAAGGAAGGTGACGCGATCGCACAATCCAAAGATTTCGTCGAGTCGGTGGCTGATGTAAATGATGCCGATGCCGTCGCTTTTTAGTTCGCGGATGATTTCGAACAGCCTTTCGACTTCGTGAGAAGTGAGGGCTGCGGTGGGTTCGTCCATCACGATGATTCGGGCATCGAAGGCGAGTGCTTTTGCGATTTCGACGAGCTGTTGTTGTGCGATGCTGAGGCGGTTGCAAGGGAGGTGCAGGTCAATCTCGACCCCAAGCCTTTTGAACAGAGTGGCGGCCTTTTGGTTTTCGCGACCTCGGTCAAGAAATCCCCAGTGTGAGGTTTCTTTTCCGAGGAAGATATTTTCTGCAGCAGTGAGTGCGGGGACGAGGTTGAACTCTTGATAAATAACGGCGATTCCGGCGTTGCGCGCCTCCTGAGGTGAGAGCAGTTGAAGTTCTTTGTCGGCTACGATAAGGCGGCCTTCATCGGCCAGATGTGCGCCGCCTAGTACTTTCATTAAAGTGCTTTTCCCTGCTCCATTTTCTCCCAGAAGGCCGAGGACCTCTCCGCGTAGCAGACGCAAATCGACGCCGCGGAGCGCCTGGACTCCTGGAAAGGATTTTACGATCCCCGACATCTCTAAAAGTGGAGACGCCTCGCGCTGGGGGTTTGGGGGCGGGATGCTCATAAGTTCAGCGCTTTTTCAATGGCAGTC
>CANFNA010000092.1 GCA_947448395.1 Chthoniobacteraceae bacterium | reverse complement strand
TGAGGGATATCGCACTCAAGCCCGACAGGGCAAAAAATAAGGCCTCTGCAACCCTTCGCACGCGCCTCGTTGACTTCAATTCGGCCATCTTCTATCGCAACCGAGCCCACTATCGCGAAGGCGAGACACGGGGCGGAGTCTGTCTCCGACTCGATACTTTTCATGATTGTGCCTCTGGAATTTTAAGAACTGCCTCGGGTGATTTTTAAAAACGGCTAGCAGGCCAATTGAAACCAAATGCATCTTCCTTTCACTACATCCGGTCTCCTTCCGTCGGTCCTGTCGGAAACCTAGTCTTTCTTGGCGGATGCACGCCGAGGGAGCACCTTGATCATCCCAGATTTTATCGATGCACCCAACGTCGCTGTAATCTCGACCTTCAAGATCTCTCTCACACGGCTTGTCTCCGCGCGAACGGATACCGACTTTCGCCCACAAGGAACGAACACCTTCGCGGGTATACGAACTACATCGGAATTGGAACTGGCAAGGCGAATCCAAGCTCCCCCCTTTGGAGCATGCTTGCAGAGTTCAATCTCAACTTCAGCACTGCGACCTCCAGTCACTAGCGAATGGACACACAAATGCCGAATCCCATGAATTGCTCCTAGTGGGGCGAAATTCGCACTGAGCAAACGATCACTGGAAGCGATGATTGAAAGGTTGGGGGATACCGAAACAACCGCGCCCCCTTCGGTCCAATTCAAAAATACAAATCCCGGGGTCGCCTGAGCGACTAGAGTCACCTGCGATCCACTCGTAAATAGTCCACCCCCACTAATACAGCCGCCGGACAATGGCGCCACAACCGCACTGACGGTGTAAGTCGCGAGCGAGAAGTTGGCCTGGAGAGAGCGGCTCGATGCAGCGCTAAACGAAATCGTAGGCACCTCCGAAACGACCACATCGCCCTCCTTCCAGTTCAGAAACGTGTACCCTGGATTCGCATTCGCGACCAAGGTGACTTGCGAGCCACTCGCAAAGATCCCTCCCCCACTCACAGACCCTCCGGATGCCGGAACTGCACTGGCTCCGATTCCGTAAGTTGGGGCGAAGTTGGCAATCGGGCTGTGGTCGGAATCGATGAGAAAGGTATACGATTGGGATGTCCGAACAATGGATCCGTTGTCGCTCCAGTTCAGAAACACGTAACCCGCATTGGCGGTGGCAACAAGGGTGACCGATTCGCCGCTCGTATAAGTCCCCGAGCCGGTGATCGTTCCCGCGTCCAATGGAAATGCCGATCCGCTGAGCCTGTATGTTGGCAAAAACACAGCAGTCAGCTTCCGGTTTAACTCCGCCGTGAAGGTAAATGTGGGCGATACGCTGACTCTCGTTCCGCCATCTGTCCACGAGACAAAAGCGAAACCGGGCAATGCAACCGCATCCACGCGCGCATCGGCGCCCAGCGACACCTCCCCGCCTCCTGTAACCGTACCACCCTCTTGAGGCAGAGATAGGACGCTGATAGTCACATGAGCAGGCGGACCCTGCTCAGCCGAGAGAATCGTTAAAAAGTACTCATGTGACACCACGATCGCCTGTGAGTCGGTAGACTCGACTGAGAATGAAAAACTACCGCTGATTTGCGGCGTGCCCGATAGAACGCCGGAAGCCTCGTTGAAATTCATGCCCACTGGGAGCAGGCCTAATAGCCTTGTGACGATTGGCGCGGTGCCTCCCACAACAAGCGTGCGTTCCACATAAGGCTCATAAATGCGGCCATCCTGAAGATGGTCGATTAGCCCCAATTTTTGCGCCGCATCAAAACCCGCCATCTGCGCTCCAATATACCCGCCCACCACGACCACGGTGGACAGGTCGGTTTCGATGCCGCCGATGCTCTTGATGCCTCTGCCATGCACCCCATCAGCCCCCACAGATTCCGCAAGCGCCTCTCCAGTTTCAGCATCGATAGGACCAATGTACTTAAAGAAGTCGTAGCGACGCGTGATGACTTCGTCACCACCGGGAAGCTCCTCCGGCGCACCAGCCAGTTCGCCATTTTTGCCTCCAGCCACTGCATTGAACTCGACTTGGAGCAACTGCCACTCGACCTCCACCTCATCAGGCTCCCCATTTTTCCAGTTCCGATCATCGGGGTTGTTTGGATCGTCTGAAACCAGATCCCGTAGCTCGACCCTTCGATTGTTATGAGAGGAGGTACGGGTCTCCTTGACCCAAATAGCCTCTCCAAATTCTAGAGCAGGGAGCGCTGGTGGGGGTGGCGGAACAATCACTGCCTGCACTTGCGCTGGAGCATTGTTCTGAGGGGCAACGTAAACAAAGGTCGGCGTGGAGATATTGACCGCCGTTCCGTACACCAGATTCCCAGCACCATCGTCCACAAGCCAATGGTAGAGGACCGCAGCGGGTGTCCCAGAAAAACCCACTCCGAAGTGCTCACCACCAAAGTTTATAGCGGGATTGGTAAATTGATGGCCGTCGGTTGGGGCAATCGGACCTGAGGGCACAGCCGTAAAGGCCACCCACTTCCCATCGGAACCCTTCGTAGACTGGTACCGAACCCAAACCTTTGGGTGGAGCGGGTCGTGTGTATCTTCACGGATCGTTGGAACCCCGTAGTGATTCCAGTCGTATGTGTAGGTGATTTCACGGGCAAAGATCCCGTCGATCTCAATTTCGAATCCGTAGCACTGAACTCCGTTATCGTTGACCGCATCAAAATTGTTCAGGCTCCCAAATCCGATTCCAAAGACCGTCGGCGCCTCAACGCAAAGCATCCCTGCGATCGTCCACCACAGGACAGAGCAAGCCATGAACGGGCGAATAGTTTTCCACAGAATCCCCAGAACCGCCCCACGCCTTCGACGCTCTTTTGTTGCGCAGGTTTGTCGTAATCCGCCGCAATGCGCACAATCATCAATAGAGCGTTTCATACGCTCTGGTTACGGGGAACCTAGAACAAATAAGGTCGGGAAAATGAGCGTTATTTCATCAGTAAAAGCCTTGCACTAAAGCCGTCCTTTGCACCACATCCCTCCCGCCTTTCCTGCTTTTTTAGCCGTCCAACGCGCCCTTTTCTGAGTAAAGCAAAAGGCGAGTCCTACGCATTCAACATGTCCCCCCAATTCTTCAGGCTCATACAACAGCGCTGCCATGGAAACTGAAGCGTCCAAAAATCCCAAGCCGTCATCAACCGTTGACGGCGGAGTGGAGCCGGAATCGCCGACTCTTTTTATCCCGATGGAGTCGTCAGAGTCGGAGTTTTCGGCTCAACCCGTAGCCCTAAATAGCGACACAGATTTCGTCGAGCCGAAGGTATCCATTCCCTTTCAAAAGGAATACGCGATCCAGGGGCAGATCGCACGGGGTGGCATGGGTCGGATTTTCTCTGCAACGGATTCCAAGCTTGAGCGGGAAGTAGCGCTGAAGGTCAGCACCTCAGGGCAGTCGGGTGAAGATCATGCATTTTCCATGGAGGCGAAAGTCCTGGCTGAGCTTGAGCACCCCAACATCCTCCCCGTTCATGATTTGGGTCAAATCGCTGAAGGCCGCTGGTTCTACTCCATGAAGTTGATCCGCGGAAAGACTCTCTCTCAGGTGATCCGCGAATTAAAATCAGCGGACGAACAGGCCGTCGTGTAATACTCACGAGAGCGGCTTCTGGTGGTTTTTCAAAAGGTTTGCGATGCGGTGGCCTTCGCCCACGCCAAGGGGTATTTGCACCGAGACCTCAAGCCAGACAACGTCATGCTTGGGGAATACGGGGAGGTTTTGGTGATGGATTGGGGGTTGGCGCAAAAAATGAGCGACGGAGTGGCCTGCACGGTGGGAACGGACGGGAGCGATGACGCGCCGCGTTACATTCAAGGCACACCGCAATACATGTCACCCGAGCAGACCTATGCGGCCCCACTGGATGTGCGATCGGATATCTATGCGCTCGGCGGAGTCCTTTTTTATATCCTGAGCTATGAGAAGCCCGTTGCGGGGACTACTTTGAGCGAGGTCCTCAGCAAAGTGAGACGCGGAAAGATTTTGCCAATGGAATGGTCTCGCGCGGACTCCGCTCGTGGCGGGAATGCAGGAGCTAACAGATGGGACGCTCCAACGGCGCTTCAGGCGCCTATTGCGAAAGGGTCGAAACTGGAGGGTGAAGAATAATCTCACGGTTTCCGCTGATCAACGGAGCGTTATTTGTTGGATCCATTGCCTATCTTTCTGAGCGAAACATATTGGCCATCATTGCAAATCACTCCCCCAATTATGGAGTACTCCAGTTTTGGGATGTCAGAACCGGATCGCTCTTAAGCTCGCTGCCTGTGCGGAGCGCCAAGGATACCTCCGAAGAAGACGCTCACTGGGTCATTGTGGGCAATCCCGCTTCGAACGAGTTCGTCATCACTCGGGGCGCTGAGCTGAAAATCTGGCGGCTGCCCCGTTCGACTGGGGAAAAAGCGATACCCATTGAGAGGGATACATCTTTTGATGATTTTGCATTTCTGAAGGACCCAACGACTGTCGCCGGTGCCTTCCGGCTTGCTGGGACAAAGGATTCCAACAATGTCGTGGTGCCTGATGTGAGCAATGTCGTTGTCGGCATCATGGATACCACCTTGCCGGAGCCGTGCTTTCCGCTGTCACAGACCTTCTCCTTCCACAAACGTCGTGCGAGCATCCTCACCACGGACCAATCCGGAAGTTACATTTGCACCCAGACGCAGAAACCAAACTCTGCCACCTATCCCCTCGCCCTGTTTCGCCTGAGCCCAGAAGGCGCAACCGCGATCCCAATGCCTGAGGTATCGATTCTGGGGGGACACGCCCGCCTGAGCCCCAAGGGAAATCTCATTTGGACGGGAAATAGGATTCTTCAAATTGAGCCATCGCTCTCTGTAAATATTTCGAGAACAATCGACAGAAAGGGAATAATCGACCCGCCCTTCACAGAGAGGATACCCCGATGGGTCGGAAACAGTCACGTCGTTGAACTAGTCGATCTGCGGCACGGCACGGGATCACCCTCAGTTGCTCCAGAGAGACACCTACTGCTGTGGAATGTAGGAAATGGAGAGCGGGCTGCCGTTGCTTCCGCGCCCTTCGCCAAAACCCTATCCGCGTCTCCGGATGGAACTCAAATCGCGGAAGGAAGCACCGAGAAAATGCTCCGAATCCGCGACGCCACGACGTTGGCGGAGCAAAAGGTGCTGAGAGTTCACGACGCAAGTCTCACAGCGGTTGCGTGGCACCCAGACTCCCGCTGGTCGCCACGGCGTCCGAAGATCGAACGGTGAAACTTTGGGACTTAAACACCGGCAAGATGGTCGAGAAATTTGGATTCTTCGAGTTCCCCGACCGTCTTTTCTGGAGCCCAGACGGAACCCGACTTGCGGTGAGGCGTTTTATTAAGGACGTTGATATTTTCAGACCTTCGACGTGCCAATAAGCGAGGGATCGCGCCACCCGCCAATGAATCGCCCTCCTTGCGAAGCAGACTCGCACGTCCATCGCCTCCCTCACGATCGTTCATCCGCTTTTTGCGCGTCTCTCAATTTGCGCGTCTCTCAACTAAGCCCGCGCGCGAGCTGCGATCATCGGAGTTCGAAATATAAAGCCGGATCTCGAGTGGCTCAACAACCTCATGTCATCTATCAAGGACTCCGGCCCCCATCCGACCCAAACCACCCCTCCGCCCCAATGAATCGATCCGTCTCTCTCGCCATCTTTGCGCTGCTCGTCATCCTGACCGCAGCGTGCCACGCCCAATCCACGCACGCAGCCAAAACGCAGAGCGACCCATTTGCGCCCTATCTCGATGGCAAAGCGCCGCCGATCACCCGCGAAATCATCTCGGTGCCCGACTCCATCACCGTGAGGCGCGTGCTGTTCCGCATCCGTGACAAGAACGAGGCATATGCCGTCATCGCAACGCCGAAGACGCCCGGCAAACATCCCGGGATTCTTGTGCTACACGGATCCGGCGGCTCTGCAGAAGAGGAGAAGGCGATGGCATGGGCACAGCGTGGCTACGTCGCCGTCGCACCGGACATGCCTGGTCTTTACAGTCCGCTCACACACGGAGACCTCCCGATGAGCAAGGGCTACGCTGACGGACGTTACACCATGCAGCCAGATACCACGCGCAGCGTGATCTTCGACGGCATGCTCGCCGCAATGAAGGCCCTCGACCTTTTACGCGCCCAACCAGACGTGGACACGAATCGCATCGGCGTTGTCGGCGTGTCGTGGGGCGGAACGATGACAACCATGGTGTGCGGCCTCGCGGGTGAGAGGGTGAAGGCAGGCTTTGCCATCTACGGCTGCGGCTTCTTCGACAAAGGCGGCTGGCGCGCCGGCAAACCCAGTCCTGGCGCGAAATCCGGCAGTCTCGCCGCAAACATGACTGCAGAGGAAACAGAGCGCTGGCTTCGCGATCTCGATCCCGGCCGCCGTGTTCCCCAGATGAAGGCTTCTTTTTTTCATGCCGCGGCCACGAACGACTTCTTCGGCTGGCCAGAGTCTGTACAGGCCACGTTCGATGCGATCCCGAGCCAGAAAAACCATCTCTACTCCCCAAACGACAACCACAAGATCCATGTGCCAGGGGGCACGGTGTTCGAACCGACCAAAGCGAGCGGGCCACAGCTCGCCGGCGGCCGCGCCAACTGGCTCGCGATGGAGGTGCCATACTTCGAGTACCATCTCAAAGGCATTGGGAAGCCGTTCCCGGCCGTCAGCCTACTGAAGACCGGCGACGCTCACCTCGCGCGCTTCCGCGTCAACGCGCCTCACTCACTCACCAAGACTGAAGTGTACTGGTCCAGAGCCACAGAGCCAGAAGCGGCGAAGGATCCCGATGCCCTCCGCAAATCCGTGCTCGAGCGCGAATGGATAGCGCTCCCCGCATCAAACATCGGCGAAAACACCTTCGAGGCGAGGCTCCCAGCGGAGGCGGCTGTTTGGTTCGCGCTCGTCTCAGACGACCGCCCCGTGACGGTCTCCAGTGACCTGACCATCCTCGAACAAGTGCCGTAACACCCGTTCCACACTCCCTGTTCCCATGGCTCTTCGATTGGGACTCGCATAGAAAAGTGAAATTCGGCGGCGCCCTAGCGCGCTCAACGACCAGAGACCAACGCGGTGAAAGTGGAGCGGAGCACGATGTCTATCCATCCGCTCTTTGCGCTGGGCTCATCGCAAGATGATTTGATCTAAGAGCGTCCCCTCGACGTGGTGGTCCTCTCTGTTCTCCCCATGAAATATTCCATCCCCCGCATCGTTTCTACCCTCTCGCTCCTCTCCACTGTCTGTTTTGGCGCAGACCCGCAGTCGATCTTACCAAAAGGCGGCCGCCTCGCCATCGTCGGCGACTCGATTACAGAGCAGAAATTGTATTCGAAATTCATCGAAACCTATCTCCTCACGGCTGGCGGACGCCCGGACCTCCATGTATTCCAATTTGGCTGGGGCGGAGAAACCGCGGGAGGCTTTGATGCCCGCCTCAAGAACGATCTTTCGACCTTTCAACCGAATGTGGTCACGCTCTGTTACGGGATGAATGACGGAACCTATCGTCCATATGAAGACGCTATCGGAAAGCGGTACGAAGATTCGATGCGTTCAGTTTTAAAAAAGCTCACTGAGGACAAAATACACGTCGTAGTGGGAACCCCAGGCGCCGTGGATTCCAAGTTTTTTGCCCGCCCGTTTCCCAGCAATCTGAAGGCTGCCGATAGTTATAATGAGAGCCTCGCGAAGCTCGGTGACATCGGAAAGAAATTGGCCGTGGAATTTAACGAAGGCTTTGCGGATGTCCACGTTGCCATGATGGACTCGATGGTGAAGGCGAAGGCCGCTTTTGGTGAGGACTACGACGTATGTGGAAGGGACGGAGTGCATCCCGGACCCAACGGCCATTTAGCGATGGCTTATGCTTTTCTAAAAGGCCTTGGTTGCGACGGTCAGGTTGGTGATATCACGATGGACTTTGCAGGCCAAACCACTGCCTCCACTGGACACAAGGTGCTCGCCTCTCAAGCAGGCAGCGCCGAGATCGAGAGTGAACGATATCCGTTCTGTTTTGATTCAGATCCTCAATCGTCTGGGAGCACACGGAGCGTTCTACCCTATCTTCCATTTAATAGGGACCTCAACCGATTCACACTCAAGGTGGCTCACCTCACCTCCGACAAAGCGAAGGTGACTTGGGGAGACGAAAGCCATGAATTTTCGAAGGCCCAGTTAGAAGCTGGGATCAACTTGGCCGCCGAATTTACAAAGTCTCCTTTCGACAAAGCATTTGCTGGCGTGATGACAGCCGTGGCTACCAAACAAGCCTACGAAACCAATATCATTAAAGGAATGATCAGCCAGTTTCGGAGTTTTAATGCGGAAGCACAGAAGGATCCGGAGCTCAAAACCCTTTTTGAAACGCTCCGTAAAAAGTTTACAACGAAACAGTCTGCACTCGATTCTGAAGTCCACGCTGCGTTGGTTCCGGTTAAACACACTCTCAAGGTCACACCGCTATAGTCCGGGGACATGAATCACCGCACGCGTCAACAGTGACGTGTGGCGAGCCATCACTCCGAAATTGCGACGAAAAGTATTTCCAGCAATTGTCATCCCAAAATGGGACGCCGGTTATCCTGCGGCGCAGCAGGTTTCGGCCACCGCCACCGCTCCACCCATCCAAAAGCGCGCCGGTTTCGACCGGAATCATCACGATCTAAAGGCATGTCCAAACATCTCGTCTTAGCGCTCCTCATTCTCGTCGGAGTTTCGCCTGCTCTCATTTTTGCAGCAGACGCTCCTCCAATTGCCCTCATGCATGGACGCCACAAGGCACTGCTTCAAACCTATTGCGCGGACTGTCACGACGCGGAAAAACAAAAGGGTAAGTTCCGCGTGGACACCCTTTCCTTTTCCCTGACCGACGTGACTACGGCGGAGAAATGGCAAAAAATTCTCAACGCTCTGAACTCGGGGGATATGCCCCCCGACGACTCCAAGCAGCTTCCCAAAGATGCGAAGGCGGATTTTTTAGAGGAGTTATCCAACGTAATGGTTTCCGCCAGACGTAATCTCGCCGACCAACACGGCGCAATTACGATGCGCAGGCTCAATCGGCGCGAATACCGGAACACCCTCAGAGAACTCCTCGGAGTCGAGATCAACGTGAGCGAGCTTCCGCCAGACACGAGCTCGGGCGCCTTCGACACCGTCGGCGCAAATCTCTTCATGTCTGGCAATCAATTCGAGCAATACCAATCCCTCGGGCGCGAAGCCCTGACTGAGAGCTTTCAAAGACAAGCCTCGGCCGCCGTTGAAAAAAAGCTCCGCTACGAGGCGGAGGCGTGGACTCCCATCGTGACCAAGTATGTCGCCTACCAAATCGACGCCAAGGAGCGCGCACAGAAATGGGTGGAGGCCGTAAGCGAAGCTGCTGCAAAACCTGAAAACAACGAGATCGTTGCAGCTCTCAGAAAGTCATCGAAAAATGACGCACTATTCCGGCGTCAATGGGAGAAGATTCCAGGCGCCCCCTCCCCGCGTTCCTTTGGGTTCGACAAAAAGGGAGAAAACGACGCCGACCTCGCCAACGCCGAACTGCTTGCATCGTGGCTGCCCTACCACCAGTCCTATCTGCAACAGCCTTTTTTGGATACCGGCGCTTATCTGGGCACACAAACGCAGCATCCCTCCGTAATCAACATTAACTACATCGAGATGCTTGTGCCGTTTGACTGGCCCGTAGGCGATTACGTGGTCCGCGTGCGCGTCGCTGCTACCAAGGACGCGCCACCCGAGCGGCGCTTCCTAGATTTTGGCATCAATGCTCGCTCGAAAGTGATGAGTACCCGGGAAGTCACCGGCACCATGGAGTCACCTCAAGTGATCGAATTCCCCCTCCCCATGACCAGAGGAAACTCCGTGCGCGAAAACCGAACCCTCTTTATTCGCGAGAAGGGCAGCTGGGACGACAACGTAGAGGGCGGCCGGAAGCGCAGCGAAGCATTGAAACGAAACGGCATCGGCCCTGAATTTGCATTGTGGGTGGACTGGATGGAAATCGAACGCATCCCCGATGCCAAAAAACCAAAACCTCCGGGCATCACAACCCTCGGGATTCCGATTGATGATGCGTCTCCCGCTCCGGCAAAAGAGGAACTCCGAGCCGCGCTGGAGCGCTTTTCTACAGAAGCATTTAGGGGCACACCTCCTCCAGAAAGACTGATTGCCCGTCTAGTGGATCTCTATGAAGTCCGTCGCAAGACCGGTGATAAACACAGCGCCGCCTTAAAGGAAACTCTCTCCGTGGTTCTGTCCTCCCCGATGTTCCTCTATCTCGCGGAACCGGGAACCCCCTCTACCACAACACCTCCAGTAGCAGCCACAGCGCAAGGCTTCCGCGCTCTCTCCGCATCCGAGCTTGCGACACGACTCTCTTACTTTCTGTGGTCGGCCCCGCCGGACTCCACACTTCGCCAGCTAGCCAAGACCGGAGACTTGATGAAACCCGACGTTCTGGAGGCACAGGCAAAACGACTCCTCGACGACCCTCGCTCCGAGGGCTTTCTAAAAGCCTTTGTCCAACAGTGGCTAGGAATGGACCGCTTTGATTTTTTCGAAGTAAACCTCGGCATGTATCCACGCTTCGATTTCGCGACCAAAAACTCCGCACGAGGTGAAGTCTATGAAACGATCAAATACATCGTCGGACAGAACGCCAGCCTGCGGGATCTTCTGAAATCGGATTACGTAGTAGCCGACCGCGTGCTCGCGCACTTCTACGGCCTCAGCGGAGTCGAGGGGCACGGCTATGAAAAGATCTCCCTGCCCAAAGATTCACCGCGCGGAGGTTTGCTTGGCATGTCCGCTGTTCAGTTCATGGGAGGCAACGGTGAACGAACCAGTCCCGTCGAACGCGGCGCTTGGGTCCTGCGCAAGCTTCTCCACGACGCGCCACCACCCGCACCAGCGAATGTACCGGCGATCACTCGGCTCGCCGGGAAAGTCCTGACCACTCGCGAACGTCTGCTTGCCCACCAAGAAGATCCTCAATGTGCAAGTTGCCATCGCAAGATCGACCCAATTGGATTCGGACTCGAAAACTTCGACGCCGTCGGCCAGTGGCGCACTGAGGACAGCTATCAAGCCATCGATGGAAACGGGAAACCCGACCCAAAGACCAAAAAGACATGGCCCATCGAGGCTGCAGCAACGCTTCACAAAGGCCCAGCTTACAACAGCTATTTTGAATTGCGTGACATCATCGCTTCGAAGATCGAGCCGTTCGCCCGAGGCTTTAGCGAAGCGCTGCTCGAATACGCCCTCGGGCGCCAAGTCGGATTCAAAGACGAACCGCTCCTCAGGCAAATGGTCAAGGACGCTGGCTCCAAAGATTTTGGCGTCCGTGAATTCATTTACACGCTCGTCGGCAGCCAAGAGTTCCACACAAAATAGGTCCGTCCCCGCCCCGTACATGAAACCTCATATCGCCCGCCGGCAGTTCCTGCGTTCCGGCACCGCCTTCATCGCATTGCCATTTTTGGCGTCTCTCGGCTTCCGCCGATTTGCCTCGGCAGCCGCCGTCGTGCCCCCT
>CANFNA010000091.1 GCA_947448395.1 Chthoniobacteraceae bacterium | reverse complement strand
ACCTTCTCCGCTTGATCCCGGGAAAACGCTAAGTCCAATCGGTTCAATACCCCTCTTGCTCCAAGCCCTGCAACTCTTCCTCATAGAGAAAATCGGATGAACGACGTTGCTCGCCAAAGAACAGCCAGTTTTTTCCGACTGCACCCACCGCGCGCCGTTCCTGTAAAAAAGCGCGAAATGGTGCCACCCCAGTCCCTGGCCCCACCATGATCACCGGAGTCGCAGGATCTTCAGGCAATCGAAAGTGTTTTGCAGTGTGCACGAAAATCGGAACTGGAACTCCGCCCCCTGAACGATCTGCCAGAAAAGTCGAGGCCACGCCTTTTCGCCCTCTTCCGAGGCTTTCATATCGCACCGTAGCAATCGTCAAATGCACCGACTCTCCCACCGCCTTCTGACTCGAGGCAATTGAATACAAGCGCGGTTGCAGCTTGCGCAGGCTCTTCACAAACTCTTCAGGCGTCCACGACACGCCTCGGTTCTCAATCAGAAAATCAATCACTTCCCTCCCCCACAAATATCCCTCCAAATCCTTCTTCCGCGCCGGATCACCCGTTAAACCCGCCAACTCCGCAACGGCATCCCCTGCCTTCCCGACCAACGCAGCCAAAAACTCCTTGGAAGGAGCGGTAATGGCCAAATCTTTCAACAACAACTCTCCCAACCCCTTCACAGATCCGTCCGGAGCCGTCATCGACTCCTCACCGCTAAAACCAAGCGACTCAAGAATCTCCCCCACCAGAACAGGATCATTGCTCGGAAAGACTCCCAACGAGTCACCCACCTCGTACACCAACCCAGATCCCCCCAAACTGATCTCATGATGCCGCGTCTCCTTCTGAGACTCCGCTCCGCTGAGCCTCCGATTAACGGCATGGACAGCTGGAAAAGGATTTTTACGCGAGAAACCAGAGGCGACTTCAGAAGACATAAGAGGTCAACCGTAACGTCCCATGCCAACCTCGATCAAGCATGCGACACACTGATACAGCAGTTTACGCGCTACTTCGCGGCCCTCGAAAGAGGTCTCGTGTAGCGTCAGCATTCACGATGGGCATTCAGAACCACTAGTGGTACTGTGATAGCAGTGAATCACCCCCTTTTGATCGCTGTGAGATGGTTTCGCTGGTGCGCCCTTGCACTCACCCTGTTGGGACTCCTTTCGTCGCACTCCGTGATGGCGGCAACTACCAAAGAAATTGCGACCATCGTCACCTCCAAGGGAACGATGGAGTTTGAACTCCTCACCACCCTGAGTCCTCGCACCGTCGCCAACTTCAAGTACTTGGCGGACACTCGCCTCTACGACAACACCGCATTCCACAGACTCATCCATGATTTCATGGTGCAGGGTGGCGATCCAAACACGAAAGACCCCACCCTCACCGCTCAGTATGGCCAAGGGGGACCTGGATATACAATTCCCGACGAGCCCTGCGATCCGACCAAAAACCCAGAGGGAAAGCACGTTCGAGGACTTCTCTCGATGGCAAAAACCGACGCTCCCAACTCGGGGGGCAGTCAGTTTTTTATCATGTTCGCGGATGCAAACTGGCTCGATAACAAACACTCGCCGATCGGTAAAATGATCAGCGGAGAAGCCACTCTAAAGGCTTTGGAAGCAGCCGCCGTGACTGGAGAGTCTCCCAACGAACGTATCGCGATCACCTCCGTACGAATCCGCTCCGAAGTGACCCCGACGCCCGCAGCTTCTTATCCATCCGGAATGGCCTCCGGTCTGCTGCGCGATAGCTCCAGGAATATTCTGGGAAAATATCAGATCAGTATTCTGTCGACCGGAGCATTGTCCGGAACCATTCAGTATCTTGCACGTCGGAGTTCCTTTGCAGGGCGACTAGTTCCATCCAGCGCCACTTCCTCCGACGCCTCTCTTGGCTTGGTTCTGGACTCGTTTTCTCCGTTTTCAACCGACATCAAAACGGCCCCTTTACGCGTTCGCATCGCCCTGCGAAATAGAGCCAACTCAACGGGCGACTTCAGCCTCGTTGCCTGTGCCTTAAATGCCGATGGCACCGATTTAATTAATTACTCCACTGCCTACGCTGCGGGGCGCCTCAACAATACCACCAGTCCCGCCAGCGCCTACACGGGCCTTTTTTACGCTTACACAGGGGACCGAGAAAAGGCATTTGCACCGATTACCTTTGACTCGAGCGAACCCGGCTTTCTTTCCTTCGCTCGTCTCGAAGCGTCCAAGTTCTACTCCGGCGCCATCCACCTCTCCAACGGTTCTGTTGCCACCTTCTCCGGTAAATCCAGCGACGAAGGCGGTCGGTCCATCCTCCCCGTTTTCTTCTATTCCATGCCAGCAGACTTGGAGATCTACCGCCTCTACGGCCAATTCGCAGCGCTTGGACCCGCTGCCTTGATTGACGTCGCATTCGCCGCCACCTCCACAATCCGAACCGGCTACGGGTTAACCTTCCACTCAATGCTCCGGGGTGACTTGGAACTCATCCCCGCCGGATCCAGTTCCCTCAATGCAACGTCCCCTCTGATCGCCGGATTCATGGATTGGCGACGTGGGCCGTCCACTGACCAGAATCCCGCTCTCACCCTCATCACGACAGTCGCTCCGTGGACACCTCCAACTTCGCGCCAATCCATAACACCCATCGCCTCCGGTTATGGAAAAATTCAGCGATCCAGCAGTGACGCAACGCAGCCTTTATTCCGACTCTCCGAAGACAGTCCGACCGCTTCTTTTTCGAGCAATTCAGCGAAAAACAACCTCCGAGCGATCCCATCCACGGGGACTTTTTTCGGAAGCTTTATCGATTCCTCGGAAACCAAATCTCCGATCCGCGTTTTCAAAGGAGCGTTCGTCCAAGGCGCCGGATACTCGAGGGGCATCGGCTTTTGGTACCGGAACTCCACTAGTCATCCCATCCTTTTGACCCCGACGACCACGCCTTAATTGCAAACCCAAAGACCCTAGGCCACCCTTCGAAAAAGCGACATTTTCGCCTCTTTTCGCGCAAGTCCATGCGTTGTTTGGTTCGCCAGAAAGACTTACTCTTTCGCGAACTCCGCCGTCATGCCCCCCCTCTCACGACGCCCCCTCGAATTAGCCCTCACCCTTCTGTTTTTCACGGCAAATCTCCCCTGCTCCGCAGGAACAAAAGCCGGGTTCAGTGAAAAAGACATCACCCCCGAAGTCGGCATGGAAGTGCCCGGCGGCTACGGAAAGTCGTTCTCAAAAAAAATCCATGACCCGTGCAAGGTCCGAGCCACTGTTTTTGACGACGGCAAACAGCGCGTCGCCTTGGTGGGACTCGACGCCCTCGTCGTGCCACGCCCCCTCGTGCTAGCCGCGCGCGGTGCCATTAAAAACCGCTGCGGTATCAACGCCGTCCTCAGCGGCGCATCTCACTCCCATTCCTCCGGCCCCATCGGCATGGTCCTTCCCGGAGAATTCGATCACGCATCCGAACAAATCCGCGAACTCGCTTACCAAAAATCCTCCTGCGCGGATGCCGCCTATCTCAAGCGCGTTCAAGACGCCATTGTCCAGGCCGTATGCGAAGCGGACTCGCTGAAGACCGAGGGCACTTTTGGCTTTGGAAGCGGCCACGAGGATCAGGTCGCTTTCAACCGCAGAATCCGAATGAAGAACGGCCTGTCTTATTCCCATCCCGGAAAAGGCAATCCAGACAACATCGACTTTGCAGGCCCAACCGATCCGGAAGTCGGCGTCATTGGATTTTGGAATCCAGACGGAGTTCTCTCGGGCTGTGTCGTCAATTTCTCCTGTCACGCAACCGCCAGCGGACCGTGGGTTAGCGCCAACTGGATCCACTACATGGAAAAGGCAATCCAAGGCTTTTACGGCGCGCAGACAAAAGTCGTATTCCTTCAAGGAGCCTGCGGAGACGTAACGCAAGTCAACAACCTCGATCTTCACGCGAACCCAGAGTCCGATGCCTGGTCGCAGTGGGTCGGCGGTCGCGTTGGAGCCGAGGCACTCAAAGTACTGCTCGGCATGTCCCAAACCCGGACTTCGGATGTCCCCCTAGATGCCAAGCACAAGATCCTTCTGATCCCACGCCGAACACCCTCAAAGGAGAGACTCGAAGAAGCGCACCAACAAATCCAACTCCCACCGAGCGACCCTCTTTGGATTTGGGCAAAAGAAACGCTCCTTCTGGAGGCGCTCATCCAAAAAACGCCCGTTGTCGAAAGCGAAGTCCAAGCCCTTCAGATCGGCCCAGTTGTCTGTATTTCTGATCCAGCCGAATACTTCTGCGCGTATGGGCTGGAATTAAAAAAACGCAGTGGCTTTCCCATGACCTTCCCCGTGGAGCTTGCCAACGGTTGCGTCGGATATGTCCCAACTGAGGAGGCGTTTGGCCCTCATGGCGGCGGCTATGAAACCCGCCTCACCAGCTACAGTAACTTGGAAATCACCGCAGGCACTCAATTCCAAAACACTGGAATCGATCTCGCAAAAGCCATGCACCCAGCGCCCCTCCCGCAACGGCCCGCTGCGCCCCCTTTTAAACAGCCATGGCTCTACGGAAACCAGCCTCCTCAGCTCCGATGAAAGCACTCCTCTGGCTCGTTTTCCTGCCCATCGTGATGCATTCGCCTCTGGCCTATGCATCACCGAAGAGTCCTGTTCTGGCATCGGACGCCCTCGCAAGCTTCGAAACGGCCCCCGGTCTGCGCGTCGAATTGGTCGCTTCCGAGCCCCTCACCGCATCTCCCTGCGCCATCGCCTTTGACGAACGACGAAGAATGTTCGTCGCCGAAAACCGCGGATACCCCATCGGCCCAGCCGAAGGAAAACTGGGTGCGGGCGTAATCGCTATGCTCGAAGACACCGACAGCGATGGGCGCATGGACAAACGCACGGTATTTGCCGAAGGACTGAGCTTCCCCAACGGCGTGCTCCCGTGGAAAGACGGCATCATTGTCACCTGCGCTCCAGATGTCCTGTTCCTTCGCGACACCAACGGATCCGGCACCGCTAACGAAAAACGAGTCCTGCTCACCGGTTTCTCAACCACCGGCAGCACTCAACTTCGTGTGAACTGCCCAACCCTCGGACCGGATGGCTGGATTTATCTCGCTGCAGGACTTTCCGGCGGCACGCTCTCCTGCCCAGAACACCCCGAGAGACCTTCCCTGAAAATGACAGGGGACGTGCGCTTTCATCCCGAAACACTCGAAGTAGAAAATGTCGATGGCCGCTCGCAATACGGGATGTCCTTTGATGATGCCGGCCGGCGTTTCATCTGCATGAACCGACTTCCTGTGCAACATGTCGTCCTTCCCTCCCAATGGCTTCGACGAAACCCACGCCTCGCTTTTAGCGAAACCGTCCAAGACTGCAGTGAGCGCACCGTGCAAACCCTTCTTGGAGGGGGGGGAGCGGGCGTTCGCCTCTTTCCAATTAGCGCCAACATCACAACGGCCGACTCCCACGCTGGCTCCTTCAGCGCAGCCTGCGGAATCCATATTTGGAAAGGGAAGGGCCTTCCTGAATCCTTCCGGGGTGCGGCCCTTTCTTGCGATCCAACCGGCAACCTGATTCACGCCGACCGACTCGTCCCAAGAGGACCTACTTTTAGCGCGGAGCCTTTGCTGGACGGTCGCGAACTGCTCGCATCCCGTGACGACTGGTTCCGTCCCGTCTTCCTCGCGCAAGGCCCCGACCAAGCTCTCTATGTCGCTGACATGTACAGGAAGGTCATCGAGCACCCCGATTATCTCCCCGCAGAAATCCGCAAACACACCGACTTTGAATCCGGAAAAGATCTCGGGCGCATCTGGCGTATTGTTTCCAACACTTCTCGGGACACGGCTGAGCCACTGACCGAGACAGTCCATAGAAAGTCCAATCCAGATGAGTCGTGGTTAACCGCAAAAGGGCCTGCAACCGCAGCCCAGACCGCTTTCTGGAGAACAAACGGTCTGGCCCTTGCGGCCTCCGATAATCCCCGAGACCGCTTTCTAGCCGCACTCGCGCTCGGCGCTATTCAGGGGCCCGAGGCCACCAAGGCACTCGCGCTCATCGCGACACGAGACTCCGAGGACCGATGGATTCGCAACGCCGTTCTCAGCAGCGCCACCGGCCGTGAGATGGAGTTGCTGAAATCCTTGCTCTCTAAACTCTCCACGTTAGCTCCGCTAGCGAACGGAGCGCGCGAGTTTCTTGAATTCCTCGCCGGCAGCCTCAGCACCCCAGACATCCTTGCGGCGGCTCTTCAGTCATTCCCATCCCAAAAACCAGATCTTACGCTCCCTGTCCTCCTTGGCTTCTGTGAAAAAAACAAACTTGTCCGCCTGAAAGAGCTTCAAAAACACCCTGCATTTTCGTGGCTCCCTGAGTTACTAACCAAACTCCCTGAAACGGCCTGCAACTCGAACTCCCCCGAATCTGCACGCCTCCCCGCCCTCCGCCTCCTGGCGCAAATGCCGTGGGAAGACTCCGGTTCGGCTCTTCTTCGCCTCGCCACCTCGGAACCGGAGGAAACCATTCGTGCCGCCGCAGTCCGCTCCTTGGCCAACTTCCAAAACCCTCTCGTTTCTCAAACGCTCCTTCGTCTCTGGCCGTCCTACACTCCAAACCAACGCGAAACGGTCATCACCGCACTGCTCACCTCGAGCTACCATTCCGCCGCCATTTTAGATGCGATCGAATCAGGCATTCTTCCCACCAGCGCCGTGAGCGGCGCAAGACGCAAACAAATCCTCAAACATCCCGACTCGTCGATCCGAGACCGTGCCGAAAAACTCCTCCAAATCGGTAACACTAGTCGACAGCAGGCATTCAACGAATCAAAGGCCACCCTCCAATTAAGCGGCATTGCGGAACATGGACGCCAAGTCTTCAGGAATCTTTGTGCCTCCTGCCATCGCTTGGAAAGAGAGGGCTCTCCCGTGGGCCCAGATCTGCTCGACATCCGAAATCAGCCGAAGGAAAGCATCCTTTTTCACATCCTCGTTCCAGACGCAGAAATTGCCCCCGCCTTCACCGCGTACATCGCCGAAACCAAAGACGGTCGCTCTTTCAGCGGGATCCTGCAAAGCGAGACCAACACCTCCATTTCTCTGCGAGGTCCTTTGGCGACGGAGACCAACATCCTTCGAAACGACTTGGCCAAAATGGAAGCACTCTCCGGATCTTTAATGCCAAATGGACTGGAAAGCGCCATGAGCAAACAAGATCTCGCGGATCTCCTCGCCTTTCTAAAAGGTGAAAAGTAGGGATTCCGAGCCGCCATGAACCGCCCCTCCATCCCCCTGTACTTTTGGGTTCTGATCGCTATCTTCACCGGCGGATTCTTGGGCTGGATCAGACCCGAACTCGGCGCATCTCTAAAGCCAATCGGAGACGGTTTTATCGCGCTGGTGAAGATGTTAATCAGTCCCATTATTTTCAGCACCGTAGTTCAAGGAATTGCAGGAACCGGGGATATGAGAAAAGTCGGGCGCATTGGTGGGAAAGCACTTCTCTATTTCGAAGTCGTCTCAACCATCGCCCTCGTAATCGGCCTTCTCGTCATGCACGTCCTCCATCCAGGCCGTGGATTTCAAGTCGATCCTCAGTCTCTCGATGCCAAGTCGGTTGCACATTTCGCAAAGGCCGCCTCTGAGCAGACCACTACCGAATTTATCCTTCACATCATCCCAAAGACCTTTGCCGACGCGTTCACAAGTTCCGGCGATGTGCTTCAGGTTCTGATGTTAGCCATTCTTTTTGGGTATGGTGTGAACCATATCGGGAGCGCGGGGAAAACCGTTCACACCTTCATCGCAGAGGTCTCCAAGATCTTCTTCGCGATGATGTCCGTAGTCATGAAACTCGCGCCACTCGGGGCTGGCGCGGCAATGGCATTCACGATCGGAAAATACGGAATCTCCGCACTCAAACCCCTTGCCTCGCTCATGGGAAGTTTCTACCTCACCTGCGCGCTCTTCGTATTTGGATGCCTTGGACTCATCGCCGCAGCCACCGGATTTAATATCCTCCGATTTCTCATCTTTATCAAAGACGAGTTGCTCACGGTCCTCGGCACCTCCTCTTCCGAGTCCGCACTGGTGCCGCTCATGAACAAACTTGAACGGATGGGTTGCTCTAAATCAGTGGTCGGATTGGTGGTTCCCTCCGGCTATTCCTTCAATCTAGACGGAACGAACATCTACCTCACAATGGCCGCACTTTTTGTCGCGGAGGCCCTCAAAATCCCGCTCACGCTCCAACAAGAACTCACGCTCCTCGGAGTTGCCATGCTGACTTCAAAAGGTGCTTCGGGAGTCACTGGGGCAGGCTTCATCACCCTCGCAGCAACTCTCGCGGTCATACCCTCTATCCCTGTCTCAGGGCTCGCGCTCATCCTCGGGATCGATCGGTTCATGTCTGAAGCAAGAGCCCTTACCAACTTCATCGGCAATGGAGTGGCAACCGTGGTGATAGCCAAGTGGGAAAATGAACTAGACCCGAACATGCTGGAATCCGCTCTCAACCCGACACCTAAGAATTCCAATTCCAATCACTCTTAATCCACAATGTGTCCCCGATTACCACTCCCTGCCACAGGCCTATTCGCCGCCCTCGTTTTCACCATCGGATCTCTCACCTCGATGGTGAACGCCAGCGCCTCCCCCATCTCACTTTTTGATGGAAATTCGCTGGAAGGTTGGGACGGCGAAACTGCCTCCGTTTGGAAAGTTGAGGATCATGCGATCGCCGGAGGCTCTTTCGACGGCAATCCGAAGAACGAGTTTTTAACCACAAAAACCCCGTATAAAAACTTCACTCTCAAACTTGAGTACAAGCTCATCGGCACCGAGGGCTTCGTCAACGGAGGCGTGCAGATTCGAAGCGAACGGATCGCTAATCCTCCCAACGAAATGATCGGGTATCAGGCCGACATCGGGGCCGGTTACTCCGGATCTCTCTACGACGAATCTCGCCGCCGTAAGATGCTAGTCAAAGCCGATCCCGCCCTCATCAGCTCCCTAGAAAAACTCGGTGACTGGAACCAATACGAAATCCGCTGCGAGGCGAACCGCATCCGCTTGTACCTGAACGGAACTCTCACCGTAGATTACCTTGAAACCGAACCGAATATTCCGCAAACCGGTCTCATCGGCCTTCAGATTCATGGGAACTGCAAGGCTCGCATTTTTTACCGCTCCATCACCATCAATCGCCTCCCAGACGATCTGCCGCAAGCCGCAACCCCGCCAAAATAGGCTCCGAGCGAATCGGCCAACTTGCATTTGCAAGGCGCGCTAACTCACACCGAAAATAACTCAAAGTAGAGAGGCCTGCGACGGAAAGTCGGCGGCCAAAGTTATTCCGAAGGAGGAGTCGGATTCTTATCATCGGTCCATCCGTAACCGTTGGCCCAGTTTTTGAGTTTGTACCCAGTGCTCTTGCCAAAAAGTCCAAACCGATGGAATGCGTCAGGCACAGACTTGACCGGTTCACCAGGCTTGGACCAGCGACGATCCCGCTTTTGCGACTCGGAAACGGCCAGTTCCGGGCTTCGCTCGAGAATGAACGCATTATCGGCCCCAATTTTCAACGTGCCCACCCGATTTACCGGTCCATCAAAAAGTTCGACAGTCCACGTGGGCAATCCTGACTGATTAGCCGCGGTAAGCGTGTAATTGACACGATCAAATCCAACGCCCGCCTTCACCGCTTCATCATTCGCAATGGAAAAGACACCATCGGAATCGAGCTGAATCACGCTGATATTCAGTTTTGAGCCCGAGGGCCGAATCGACGAGGAACGTTTACCTACCACGCGATTCCCTTGCACATCCAATTCGATGATCCCTCCTTTTGAATCCTCCAAGGTCACCTTCCAAACACCGGGTTGAGGCTTCCCCTGCATTCCCGACAATTCAATGACTCGATTCTGAGCATCGCGCCCCTGTCCGATGCAAGCAGCCCGCAAAGCATTGTAAGCCGTGTCAGAGGCGTGCACCGGAGCCGCTATCAAGACAATAGAAGCACTGAGGGAAGAGAGAAAAATTTTCATAAGAGGAACACTTCGGAAAAGTGTAACACACCGCCCATCCCATCCAAGCCCGAGCATCTCCCGAATAACCGAGAAAAAGTGCACCGCCTTGGAATCGAACCAAGAACCTAGTGATTAAGAGTCACTTGCTCTGCCAATTGAGCTAGCGGTGCCCCGAAAGGGGCCGAAATGATAAGGGGACGAACCGCGCCTGCAAGACGGTTTTTTGAAAAAACCCAACCACTGCTTCACTCCGCTCCGAACACTTCGCCCTCCAACGTCATTCTTAGCTTGCCGGAAATCACCGCTTTTCTAGGGTGCTCTCATGGCTCAACTCGCACCTCTCGCTTACGACTCCAAGATCGAAGGCAACGTCGTATTTACGCAACTCGATGCCGCCATGAATTGGATGCGTAAGAATTCGCTCTGGCCAATGCCCATGGGCCTCGCCTGCTGTGCGATCGAACTCATGGCCTCCGCCAGTTCCCGATTCGACATTTCAAGGTTCGGGGCGGAAGTCATGCGGTTTTCACCGAGGCAGAGTGATGTGATGATCGTTGCTGGTACGGTCACTTACAAAATGGCACTCGCGGTCAAACGCATCTGGGATCAAATGCCAGAACCGAAGTGGTGCATCGCCATGGGCGCATGCGCCTCCAGCGGAGGGATGTATCGCTCTTACTCCGTTCTACAAGGCATAGATCATCTCATCCCTGTTGATATTTACATTTCCGGATGCCCTCCACGCCCTGAAGCCCTTCTAGAGGGACTGATGCGCCTTCAGAGAAAAATAGAGAAAGAGCACCCTCTCGCAGAACAAAAGCGCACTCTCATCGAAGATCTCTCGGCCTAACCCGTTCCAACTCCGAGCCCTTCCCCAGTCTAGCTCCCATTCTCGACATGAGCCACTCTCCAAAAATCGCCATCGCGGCCATTGAATCCAAATTCCAGGTCCTCAAAAAGACTGAGTTCCGCGGAGAATCCACCCTGACCGTTGAGGGAGATAAAATCGCCGAAATCTGTCGGTTTTGTCGGGAGCAACTCGGGTTCAACTACCTCCTCGACTTGAGTGGCGTCGATCACTTCGGAGAAGACCCTCGCTTTGAGGTGGTTTACGAACTTTATCAGATGGAACAGGGAGAGTGGCTCCGCCTAAAAGTAGGAGTTTCAGAGGATCATCTCGAGGTTCCGTCTGTGTCTGGGATTTGGGAAACCGCAAACTGGCATGAGCGAGAGGCTTTTGACATGTACGGAATCCGTTTTTCCCACCACCCAGATCTCCGCAGAATTCTGATGTGGGAAGGATATCCCTTCTTCCCTCTTCGCAAGGACTTCCCCATAGGAGGGAAACCAAGCGAAATGCCTGACGTAGCCTTCTCTGAGGCCGCCCCTCTGGAAGGCGGGCCATTTGTAACGGTCCCATCCACCGCCACTACAAAGGATCGGGAGCCCCGTTCCCGTTCTCAGATCTAGTCACACCTGAGTTCCCCCCCGCTGTTCTAACGTCGCGCCTTCCCGAGTGGTGGAGTTTCGAAACATGTTATGGATTTAGCCAGCCTTAGGACGGTAGGCCTATT
>CANFNA010000090.1 GCA_947448395.1 Chthoniobacteraceae bacterium | reverse complement strand
TCATCCAGCCCCAGCGATTCCAGAGGGCGCGAAGCATCCGGTCGATGCATTTTTGAACGACAAAGCGAATCGTGCTCTAGAAGCCTCGTCCAAAACGTCTCCCGAGGAGGCCAGACATTTCCATACAAAGGTACTGAGCATTCTCCGTGACGAATGTTTCCGTTGCCACGGTGATAAAGACAAAGGTGGACTTCGCCTCAACAGCCGCGACGCAGCGCTCAAAGGCGGCGAGTCTGGAAAGCCCGCAATTGCACCTGGAGACTTGGCTGCAAGCACCCTCATTTCGCGGGTGCGAAGCACGGATAACGAAGAGCGCATGCCACCAAAAGGGGAAGGATTGAAACCAGAGCAAATGAAGCTTCTCGAGGAGTGGGTGGACGCCGGTGCCCCGTGGCCGAGCCCGCCTGTTTCAAAAGCAGATGTTAAACCATCCGCGCCGCTGGGGGATGCTGCGTTTCTGCGCCGATTGACACTAGATCTCACCGGCCAACCGCCTGCCCAAACGGAACTGGCCACTTTTCTTTCAGACCGAAACTCAAACAAGCGCGAGCTGGCCATCGAAAGACTGCTTTCAGATCCGCGCTGGGCAGATTCTTGGATGCCGTACTGGATGGATGTTTTGGCGGAGAACCCGACCCTCATCAATCCCACCCTAAACACCACGGGGCCTTTCCGCTGGTTTCTGTTTGAAGCCTTGCGAGATAACAAACCTGCTGATCGCTTTGTCACCGAACTTCTGATGCTTCGGGGCAGTCCACACACCGGTGGCAGCGCAGGATTCGGACTCGCAGGCGAGAGCGATTCGCCCCTAGCGAGTAAGGGACAAATCATAGCCTCCGCCTTTTTAGGCATCGAGCTACAGTGCGCACGGTGCCACGACTCTCCGTATCACTCGACCAAACAGGCGGACCTCTATGCGTTGGCCGCGATGATTGATCGAAAACCCGTCTCGGTTCCAAAAACCAGTTCGGTGCCAGCAGCCTTTTTTGAAAAGAAGAGCCGCGAATCCCTCATCAAGGTGACGTTGAAGCCAGGCGAGCCGGTCAAACCAAAATGGCCATTTGAAGGAGTAACTGGCGCTTCCGAGGGAGAGGCCTTGCAAGGACTCATGCTAAAGCCAGACGACTCTCGTGAACGTCTTGCGTCGCTGGTGACGTCTCCACAAAACACTCGGTTTTCGCAAGTACTCGTGAACCGGGTGTGGCGTCGGTTCATGGGGGCTGGATTTGTAGAACCCGTTGCCGACTGGGAGGGCCATCCCGCATCGCACCCAGAGCTTCTAGAATGGCTCGCAAAGGACTTCGTCGCCCATGGCTATGACTTGAAGCATCTCAGCAAACGCATTCTCACCTCTCAGGCTTACCAGCGTGAAGCCACAGGCTCCAACCTCGCTGCCGGCCCAGAACTCCGCTTTTTCAATGCGCCCGAGCGTCGCCGTTTCACCGCAGAACAAGTAGTCGACGCCCTGCACCTCGCGACTGGACGTGCCATGGAGACGGAAGAAATCACCTTCGACCCCACCGGCAGACGCCCCGAGGGAGACCGCATCAATCTAGGAAAACCGACGCGGGCATGGATGCTAGCCAATCTCACAAACGATCGAGACCGCCCCAGCTTGAGTCTTCCCTACGCCCAGCGAGTGGTCGATGTGCTGGAGGCCTTCGGCTGGAGCGGGGCGCGACAATCCGCGCGCACGGACCGTGAAACAGCCCCAAGCGTTCTCCAGCCTGGGGTTCTTGCCAATGGCGCTCTCTCCCTCGGCCTTATAAGAGCCTCCGCCGGCAGTTCCCTTGCGGCTACCGCACTCGAAGCATCCTCCCCGAATGAACTCGTGGAAACTCTGTTCATGCGGTTCTTAAGCCGCCCGCCTACCGCTGCTGAAATGGCGCATTTTTCGGAACTCCTGAAAGACGGTTTCGAAAGCCGAATGGTCACCAAACAACCACTCAACCCCATCGAAACACAACCTCCACTGCCAAGATTAACTTGGTTCAACCATCTCAATCCTGAAGCCACAACCGTGGCCCTCGAGCATGAAAAACGCGCACGGCTCGGGCCACCAGCAGATCCACGTTTACGCGCCGAGTGGCGTGAGCGCTTAGAAGACTTTATTTGGAGTCTTGTGAACCACCGCGAATTTGTCTGGATGCCCTAACACGTCCTCCCACCCGCTACCTTCACCCTATCGATCGATATGAATAGACGCGACTTTCTAACCCTTACAGGCGCCGCTTTGGGCTCCCACATTCTGAGTTCAACAGCATCTGACATAGCCGCTCAAAAGGCGGTTCGCGGCAAAGCCGAACACGTGATTTCAATCTGGCTCGGTGGCGGAATGTCCCAAATAGACACCTTCGATCCCAAGCGTCTGGGAGTCCCAAAGGAAAAAAAGGCGGGCTCCTTTTATCCCAGCATTTCCACTGCCGTACCCGGTGTAGAAGTAGCCGAACATCTGCCAAGGCTCGCCCGATTGATGGACCGGGTCACGGCTTTGCGGACTGTCCACCATGACGTCGTTGACGAACATGCCGCCGCAACCAATCGCATGCACACCGGCCGCGCTGTCAGCGGTACCGTCACCTACCCGTCGCTTGGTTCCATCATCACACATGAACGCGGCGCGGCCAGTGATGGAGCCCCTCCGTATGTCGTCATCGGTTATCCCAACGCCGTACGTGGGCCAGGCTTCTTGGGCGCAAAGGCAGGATATCTTTATCTCACAGAAACAGGGCGAGGCCCCGCAGGCCTCTCAGTTCCAGAGGGCACAGACTTCTCACGTGTCGCGCGTCGCGAAAAGTTGCTGGCAGATCTACAAAAGGCTCAGTCTCCAACCATGGACCCCCGACTGCGGGACTATGAAGCTGCGATTGCGCAGAGCCTCAAACTGAGTGGCCCAGAATTCAACCGAGTGTTTTTACTGGGAGAGGAAAAAGACTCTTTGAGAGCTGAATACGGTGGAGAGTTTGGCCAACGCTGTCTCTTGGCACGACGCCTCGTCGAACGCGGAACGCGCTTTGTAGAAGTATCGCACAATTTGAATTTTCTAAACGGATCCGGCTGGGACGTCCACAACACCGGCATCCTCAAACAACACGAGCTCATCCGCGAAATGGACGCTGCGCTTTCAGCACTGATCACCGATCTGGAATCGAGAAGGATGCTCGAAAAGACATTGCTGCTGGTTACTACCGAATTTGGACGCCCGCCGGAGTTTGACAGCGGTGGAGGCCGTGGACATCAGGGCAAGACCTTCACCTGCCTGCTGGCAGGCGGTGGATTGCAACATTGCGGGGCCTACGGTCAATCGGATGAACTTGGAAAGACCATCGTTGCTGACCCAGTTTCAGTGCCCGACTTGTTTGCAACGGTTCATGCAGCCGTTGGAGTAGACCACACAAAAAACCTCTACGACGGCGACCGCCCCGTGCCGATTACGGATGGCGGTATCCCAATCGCTCGCCTATTTGCTTGATTGTAGGCGCATTCTTGAACCGCCCACTTAGGACAACCTACCTCCCATAAAAACGCCTTAAACGAAGGCACCGCCCACTCGGTAACGGAACTTAGAGTTCGCCGATCTTGACGTTGCGGAACTCGCATTTCATCTCGACTCCAGGATGGATCTGCAACCCGATCGGTGCAGCTCCAGAGAATTTGGAATCTGTGTACTCCGACGCTTTCTTTCCATTAATCCAACACATGAACGTGTCCCCTTTGGCCTGAATCCGGAAAGTATTCCATTCCCCCTGAGGCTTCATAAGATTTTTAGCGTCTTTGGCCTGACCGTCCTCTGGATAAGCGGATTTTCCGCCCGTGTAAAAGGACCCAGACATATCCACCTTGAGACTTCCAGAAACTCCCAACTGGAGCTGAATCTTCGGTTTTCTCATTTCAATTCCTGTGTCGACTCCACGCTCGGTGTCGCTCTTCCAGCGAACGTCGAACTCCATCACAAAATCACGATACTCCTTGGTCGTCCAAAGGTAGTTCCCTTTCTTCTCAGCATTGTTTTCGCCGATCAAAACGCCGTCTTGGACGTGCCAAAATTCCTTTGATCCCTCAGCTTGAAAATTACTGAGATCTTTTCCGTTAAATAGCGGCACAAGCTGCGGCTCATTGGCAAACACAGCAGCGGAACCGATCAATAAAGCGGAAAACAACAGGGGACGCATGAAACTCTTCATGCTTCCTCCCTATTACGTTTAGCCTCTTTCCGCAACCTTCTGTGTTAGAGGAGCCTGCCAAGCATCCGGATGCTATTTTTGGAGCTTCACCAGACCTTCCCAGTCACTATCAAACTGCGCGAAAGCGCTTTTCCGCCAGCGCATATAGGGGTTTCCAAATCAACCGATTCAAACAGACGACCATCATAGCCATTGTTCCAATCGATACGAAAATCAAAGTCCTGCGTCCCTCACGAGTGACCTCGGCGATCACGGCCCCCAACCCCTCCGCCTTCAGCGTAATATCCCCCCAGGATGCAAGCTCCGACACGACACTCGCATTCCACGCACCGCCAGCGGCACTGCAGGCGCCTGTGACCCAAAATGGGAAGACTGCCGGCAGAAAAACCGTCTTCCACAATTGCCATCCTCTCAGACGACACATTTGCGCCACTTCTTTCCAATCGCTAGAAATCGAGCCCGCCCCAGCAATAATGTTGAAGAGCACATACCACTGTGTCCCCATCGACAGGAGCAGAATACTGCCCCAGTTCATTGGGATGTGATACGTGCTTAACAGCACGATAACCCATGGAAACGTGGTGTTCACAGGAAGCGAGGCGGCCACCTGCACGGCTGGTTCTACCCACTTTGCCAAACGTGGACGGAGACCGATTGCCACGCCGATTGGAACCCACACGAGGGACGAAATTAAGACCGTCGCCAAAACACGACCCATCGTCAAAAACCCTAGGCCAATAAGCCGCAACAAGTCGACCATCTGCAAGTCTACGGGGCGATGGATGTCGCTTTCCATAATCCCCTGAAGCGCAATGAAAACGCCCAGCACCAAAACTATGGCGAACAATCCTCGGCCAATCACTCGTTGCCAAAGTCGAGCCGCGCGCCACAAAGAGGAGCGGCCGATCGCTTCAGCAAGCGTAGCAGAAGCCACAATGACCCTACCGCCGAAAATACGACTCCAACAATAAACTGTTCGCAAAAGCGCGGAGCGCTTCACGGACTCAATGACCCAAGATATTGGAGGCTCACGCTTGGAAGTGCCATTTGTTTTGAAGCGCCCAGACCAAACTTGCAACGGGCGCCACACCATCTGGTCAGTCACTACGATCACGGTCACCATTGTGCAGACCGCCCATAAGGCATCTCCGCGATCCCCACGCTCCAACGCCGAAGCCAAAAACGATCCCACTCCCGGTAGACGCAGATCTCGGTTCATGACCGTTATCGCTTCGCTCTGCGTGACGAAAAACCATCCGCCACCGAAGGACATCATGGAGTTCCAAATGAGACTCTGTAACGAAGCCGGTCCCTCAAGCAGCCAAAAGCGCTGCCAGCGGTTTAATTTGGACAGGCTCGCGACCTCGCTCCATTCCACGGGTATGGCAGAGATTGAATGATAAAATCCGAAAGTCATGTTCCAAACCTGACCTGTGAAGATCGCAAAAATGGCGACGCATTCCGCACCCACTCTCTCCATCCCAACCCATTCGAAGCCTCGCAAGAAAAGGCCCACTGCTACCGACAAAAAACCGAGGACAGGAATCGCCTGCAACACATCCAGCAAAAGTAAAATACTGCCTCGCAATCTTCTGTTCTTGGCCGCAATCGAACCCACGCAGACCGTGAATAGGAGCGAACACACAAAGGCAGCCCACATCCGAAGCACGGTTTGGACCGCATACTCAGGAAGCCTCCACACACTCCATTCCACACTTGTCCAGCGACTCGACAGCTCTGGACCACCTTGGGTCATGAAGCGAAACAACCCGTAGAGCGCCACAATCAGAAGCATAAAGACAGCTACATCTGGCCAAGCCCATCGCGTTGTTGCTGTGCGCTCCCTGAGCTGTGGATGCCCTCCCCTCACAAAGTGTCCCTCCTCTCTCCAATCGTTTCTCAGACAGCCCATACGGGCTCTGAAACGATCAAACCAAGACGATGGACCAGCTTTGTCTAAGGCAGAGGCACCTGTGTTTTCTGCATGAGATACCCAATCAAATCTCGTCTCTGCTCGGCGCTCAGCGCTCCCAGCAAGCCCTCAGGCATCAACGACACCGGTAATTCCTCAGCGCGATCAATCATCGCCCTCTCTAACGTCACACGGTCCACCATCGTCTGAACGCTAAGAGTCTTTTCCGTTTTGTCCCGAATCATCCCATTGAACACCCGTCCGTCCTTCGTATGGAGAATCGTCATGCGAAAGTCAGCGCTTACGACAGCACTTGGATCCACAATGTTCTCGAGCAAGTAATCCAGATTGTCGCGACCCGCTCCTGTGAGATCAGGTCCAATCTTACCCCCTTCCCCATACAGTGCGTGGCAGGCGGCACATACCGTATTGAAAACAACACGCCCTCGAGAGAGATCCGCATGCTTAAGCGCCGGCTCAAGCTCGAGCTTTAAAGATGTGATCAGCTCCTTTTTATCTGCCCCAGACTCCCTCAACTCTCCCCAAACCGAAGCCAACCGACCACTCAGCTCGGGGTCGCCAAAACCCAGAATTTGTCGCACCTCAAATGGCGATATCACGCTCTTCGGAATCTTTCCAGACTCCATGGCCTTCAACAGCGGACGAACAAAAGACGGACGCGAAACCAGCATCGCAATCAACTGCGGACGCTCGGAAATATGGAACGCTGAATACGCCTTCACTAGGCCTTCACCGATCGATGCATCCTCAAATTGCGACAGCCCCCTCGCCGCTTCCAAATTGAGAAATTTTACGCTTAAGAGCTTCTCACACACTTCTCGCAAATCGGCTGAGCGACTTTCGATCAAACTCCGAAGTGCAGATTTTCGCGCAATGATGTCGGCAGTGGAATCTAACGCTAGCCGCCGGACCTCCTCTAACGCTCGTCCATCGCCAAAGAGGACACTCAGCTCGCGAACCGCTCGCTTCGCGTCCGCCGATTGCTCCGAAACTGCTGTAACCACGGCATCCCAAACGGCCGGCTTCGGAGCCCTGCTCCACCCAGCCAACCCCTTCGCAGTTCCTTCAAGCACGTCGGTCAAGACACTTTTATTCCCAGCCTGCAGGGCGAACTTGAGTAGTCCATTGAAGGCGGCTGGAGCCCTCTCCATCTCCTCCGCCAAACGCCGGGCGATAAACGTGCGAGTCATTGGAATCTCAGAATTCACGGCCACCTTCACCAGCGCCTCAGGCTGAACTTGAGCTACAGGAATCAGCCCGTACCAAATCATTAAGGGCAGATTATGGTCGTCGGCGTCCTCAGCGTGCGAACACAAAGCCTCCGCTATCTCAGACCTTGAGAGCACAGGGAGGCGTTGCATGGCCGAGGCGATGACGAGTCGGACTAGGGCAGATGGCTCACTTTTTGCCATTAACGCCAATTCGGATCCAATCCTGTCAGCCCATTTCAAGTCATCCGAGGGCGGCCGCTTCGAAAGGCTCGTGTCGAGCGGCGCGTCATCGATGAGCAAACGAACCGCCCAGGCGCGGACATGTTCATTTTGATGGGAAAGCTGCGAGCGAAGAAATTGGGAGTGTAATCGCCCCATCGCATGCAGCGTCCAGAGGACGCGAAGTTGAATCACCGAATTCTCGGGATGTGTATCGAATAAGTTTTGAAGTTCGTTGTCTGCTCCATTCACTGGTTGACCTGCAATGATTCGGTCAACGAGAACCCTCCTAGCCTGCCGGACGAACCATTCGTTCTCATGGGTGTGCAAGGCTGCGAGTTCCGATGCGCTCTTGATTTCCAAGTTCAGATCGTGCACGGGCGCCGTTTCCCCGTACTGAATTTTGAAGATCCGGCCGCTAGTGCGATGGATTCCATTTCGCTCATGACATTCTCCCGTGTCACTCCAATCGATTGCGAAGACAGCCCCATCAGGACCGCAACTCATGTCGAGGCCGCGAAACCATTTGTCTTCGGTAACCAAAAAGTCGGGTCCATGTCGCCCGACATAACCAGATCCGCGTCGCTCAAGAATCTCCTGATTCACTCGGAGTCCATGCATGTTGAAGGTGAACAACCGATCGCGGAAAGCCATTGGCCAGTTATTTCCTTGATAGATCAGAGCGCCAATATGGGCATGGCCGCCGCCAAGCGCATTAGCAATGCCATCACGTGACTTTGACCACCCTTGGTTCGTGTCGAAGTGCCAGTGATCAGCATGTTGGTCAATGAGCGCGTAAACGTGCGGATTCTGATCAATGGTACTGCCTCGCACAAAGTGAGCACCCGCGATCCCGTGCCACAGATGACCATTCACTGTGTTCACGAAGAAAAGTTCGCCATGTTTGTCCCAGTCATGGCCCCACGGGTTGGTCGTCCCGCAATCGAGCGCCTCGAACACCTGCCGCTGCGGATGAAACCGCCACATTCCGCCGCGCAGCGGGATGCGGTGTTCTGCCGGGGTGCCGGGAGCCCCGATGTTGCCAGGGGCCGTTCCGCCACAGCGCCCGTAGAGCCATCCATCAGGACCCCACCGCAAACCATTAGCGAAGTTGTGATAACTCTCGCCCGGAATATCAAATCCATCGAGCAAGACCTTCGGTGTTCCCCCAGGACGGCTCCCATCGGGCGAAAGCGGGATGTAGAGCAGTTGCGGCGGACACATTGCCCATACGCCTCCATGGCCGATTTCGAGGCTCGTAATCATCTGCACCTCATCCGTGAACTGCGTGCGCCGATCGAATTTTCCATCTCCATCCGAATCCTCGAAAATCACAATCCGATCGCGCAGACCGAGGTCGAATTTTTTAGGCGCCTCGGCGTACGTGTAATTTTCAGCGATCCAGAGCCGGCCACGAGCATCCCAAGTCATCGCGATGGGATTTTGGACATCCGGTTCGGACGCAAAAACCTTTGCCTGAAAGCCCTCAGGCAGTCGCAATTTGGAAGTAGCGGCAGCGGCAGGCAGCGGCCCGCCACTATCCGGCTCCGTATTATAAGGAGTCGGAAACGAAGAGGCGCAGAGGCTTGCAGCAAAGAGTTCGGATGCACTCCAGACTGCAAGGGCCATACACAACAAACGGACTCTACTCATATTCCGAAGAAAGGACAAACGACTGAGACTACCGATCGGCCACCGCGAGTTTTAAGCAATGGGTCATCAGAACCACCCACTCTTGCCTCTGGATTTCAGCTAACTTCGAATCGGGCATCCGACTGCGAGAACAGCGCGTCGTAAATGCCACAGGATCGAAGCCGGGTATTTCGTCCAATGGAGCGATTTTTCCGGCCATGCGGAACCAGTAACAGGCATTGCCAAAATCACCCTCGCGGCGATGCATCATCCCATGCCAGTACGACCCAAGATTCGTGTGGTCCTGTTGAAAAATCTCATGGGCTGGGGAGAGCGCATCCGCCGCGTACAATAGCCCGCCACGGACCAACTCGAGGGCGTCGAGAGAGACAATCCGCTCCCCTGCAATTTCAGAGTGATCGAGCGAAGCAATTCGCTGCGCGACGACCCCACGATTTTCCCGAATCGGACAAATGACATCGAGGAAGGGGCCGCCTCCAAGCCATTCCAGAAAGCGGGATGGAATTGCCTCCATAATTGACGCGGGCAGTTTCAGGTCAACGAAGGGCAGAAACCGCTCGCTTGGGGAGATCGTTTTCAGGGTCAACTGGTTTTGCGGGCGTATTGTCAGGATTCAACCCGCTCACCTCGCGCGCCACTTTTGCCTGCAAACTATTCCGGCTTCCGTCATCCGAAATCCCTTCCCATCCCGTGAGGATCATTGGCTTCGCGACCGCACGCTTTTTGGAAGCCGCGGCGGCTATCAATGCAGCTTCCTCGGCTTTGAGATCACCATCGCCTTCTTTCCACTCTCCTTGTTTTTTTGCTTCCTCAATCCCCTCGCGGGTTTTGTAGCCGAGGGCATCGGCTTTTCGCGTATCCGCAAGGATCGTCCAGTCTGGAACGAGTAAGTAAAGTTGGTTTCCATTCAACAGACCGCGAAATTTGGTGGGACTTTCACCCACCGCTTTCATCTGATTTTGATAACGTGCAAGTCCCCGCTCTTTCACCAGATCGAGCATCCGAATGGATCCCTTGCTGCGAGCGCTAATCCAGTCAAATGCGGGCCCTCCGCAAAAGATTCCACCGCGAAAGGGGGCGATATTAGTCGTATTAACGGTTCGCCGCACCCGGTCCTGATTTTCACTTACAGGAAGGAGCTGTTCTTTCAGCGTTGGGCTAGTGAGATCACCGATGAGGCAGAAGCGATAAAGATTCGGTCCGATGGAATATTCACGATCGGCCCAAGCCGCAATGCCCACTTGAGGTTGCCAGTTAGCGGACGGAGGCAGTGGAGCCCAACCGAGATGCTCAGTGCCATAACGCCAAGCCACCCAAGCTCCCGCCCAATCGACCCCAGGAACCCAACGCCATCCATCGGCGGCAGTACGAAACCAGCGACCGTAGTGGAATACAATGGAACCGAAATCCTCGTCACTGAGCCAAGTCCATCCTGCTTCCGAGAAGCCCCAACGGCCCTCCGTATAGGGCGCCCATCGGGCGTCTACCTTTGGCTTCCAACAGGCACCCAAACTCGGCACCTCCTCCCATTTGCCATAGGGCGCGAGGGCTTCCTCAAAAAATAGCATCGCCATTTCACGAGGCGTGGAGGGCTTCAAAACCTTGAAAGGAAGCCCCAAGCCATCGTCGTTCACCGATGCAGAGACATTAACGGACGCGGAAGAAGTATCAGCAGCAACCAGCCCTCCGCAGGAAAAGAGGGTCAAGAGGACGACAGCAATGCGAATGTTCATGGACGGAGCGGATTTGAGATGCAGGGTGTTTAGCAGAGCATTGTTTAGGCCAGAGCAGGATTCAACCCGAAGTCCTCACTGAATGCGCCGTAATTGCAGTTGTGCAAAAACGGAAGCGATTGGCGCTCCTTGAGTGTTGCTCGCCAGCCAACTTCACGTTTCCCTCTTCTATCTATGTGCGCCGCTAAAGCGAAAGCCTCCACCCAAGTCTACGCCGTGCTCGGCTCAGATGAGGCCGAGGTGAAGCGGGTCGCAAAGGAACTCTCCGATAAACTATCCCCTCCGGGAGGCGGCGATTTTGGGAACGACCTCATTGACGGCACAGCCTCCAATGCGGATGACGCTGCCACCCGGGTTCGCCAGACGGTCGAGGCGCTTCTCACTTTCCCTTTCTTTGGGGGCGCAAAGCTGGTGTGGCTCAAAAACGTTAACTTCCTGGCAGACAACGTTCTGGGCCGGTCCGCCGCTGTTCAGGAGGCGCTTGAGAGCCTTCAGGAAACCCTTCAAGCAGGGCTTCCGGAAGGAATCACGTTCCTACTCAGCGCCTCTGAATGCGATAAACGACGTTCATTCTACAAAGGCTTCGTAAAATTGGCCGCCGTCCAAACCTTCGACCGCATCGACGCCTCCAAAGCCGGCTGGGAAGAAGATGCGTTGGAGTTGGCTCGGGAACTTGCCTCCCCTCTCGATCTGCACTTTGAGGAAGATGCCTTGAATTTATTGGCCGTCCGCACGGGGGGCGACCGCCGCACCCTGCTCTCCGAATTGGAGAAACTTTCCCTCTACATCGCTGGGGAAAATCGAGGGATCCGAGAGGAGGACG